>JAHXGM010000003.1 GCA_019923605.1 Candidatus Nealsonbacteria bacterium
TCAAGGAGTCTATCTGGCGATTCAAACGATAATTTATTATTGGTAATATCCATACACATATGGCGGTTTTTACTTCAAACCATTAAGGTAGAGGTAGGGGTATATGTGTATAAATATGCCAAAAACAATTAAAAAAGAAAGATTAAGATGGGTTATATTATCTATCTTCAATAGAGAGGTCAAATTAAAAGATATAATCAAGGCATGCCCTAATGGGAAGAGAACGTTAGAAAGATGGATTTCTAATTATAGGAAGTATGTGAGATAGGAGTTGAACCAAAATCAACTAGACCTAAGACCAATCCAAGTGAAACACCCATCCGAATAAAAGAAAGAATTATTGAATTAAGTGAAACTAATCTTTGTGCTAAAAAATTGTTTTGGAAGCTAGAAAAAAAGAATATAGTGGTTAATAAAAATACAATTCAAAAAATCATTAAAAAAGAGGGGTTAGTTAGAAAATATCGTATTAGAAAATTGAAGCATAAATATATTAAGATTCCACTGAAACAAGGAGAATTACAGAGATAGATGTAAAATATGTCCCAGATTTAATTAAAAATATTTGCTTTAATGCGAAACCCACGAATATACTTGTTGGTATTCATTTACGATTCCCTCCTTTCAATATTTAATTTGAAAAGAACTAAAACCGCCTCTCGCCCAAAACCGCATTTAAAGTCAATTTATTGCCATTCCTTAAAACTGTAAGGACAATTTCATCTCCCGGATAGTACTTCATTATTATTTTAGCTAAAGAATTAAATTTATCAATCCTTTGTGAATTAAATTCTAGTATAATATCGCCTTCTTGGAGGCCGGCATCTTCAGCCGCTGAATTTAATTCAACACCTCTCTCTCCCTGATTTCCTCTTTTAACCCAAGCTCCGTAATTAACAGACAGATTATTTTCTTGCTGAATTGATTCATTTAAAATAATATATCTAACGCCTAAAAAAGGATAAACTATTTCCCCGTAAGTCTCAATACTTTTCATCATTCTTTTGGCCTTATTTATCGGAATACTAAAACCTATATTCTGAGCATCTAATGCCATTGCTGTGTTTATCCCAATAACCTCTCCCCTTAAATTAAGAAGGGGCCCTCCGGAATTACCTCGATTAATAGCCGCATCAGTTTGGATAACATCTTCTAATACCTGAACCGTACGGCCGTCAGTTGCTGATATTGATCTTCCAAGACCAGAAACAACTCCAACTGAAACCGTATTTCTAAATTCCCCCAAAGAATTACCAATGGCAACAACGGATTGCCCAATTCTTATCTTATCTGAATCTCCTAATTTTACTGTAGCAAATGGCTTATCGCTTTCAATTTTGATTATCGCAAGATCATTAATTGGATCCCGAGCTAATACCTTTGCTTCAAATTTGCTACCGTCATTTGTAAATACTAAGTATTTCGCATTTTCATTTTCTACAACGTGCCGATTCGTAAGAATAGTTCCATCATCAGAGATGATAAATCCGGTTCCTCCACTAATTTCTTGTCTTTGTCGCGGCGATCTCAAACCAAAAAATCTATCAAATTCTGACAAGTTACTAGCTATATCTGTTTTTACCACAATGCTAACTACAGCAGGGGAAACGTTTTCAACTACACTTATTACTGTTTCTTCATGAGATAGGAAAGGTTGGTATTTTTCATCATTATCCTCTATGAGCAATAATTCAGCCTCTGTATCAAATATTTTTTTAACATTATCACTTAAAAGAACCCCTAAAGTAAGGGATAATAAGAAAATAGATAATAATATAAAAAAAGATGTTATTCTTTTATTCATAATCTAAGGGAAAATCCTAAAAAGAGGAATTAATTATTTCAAAAATAAAATTATTAAATATTGAGCCTGCCTTTTACTCTTTCCACTAATTCTTCCATTTTCCACTCAGCTTTTACTAAGTAGTCATAGACTCCATATTCCATAACCTCTGCAATCTTTTCTGAATCACCAAGATTAGTAAGAAGAATTACCGGTACATCTTTTCCCCAATCATACTCTCGAAGTCTCTTTAGCATCGTTATGCCATCCATCCTTGGCATAATAATATCTAAAAGAATAAGATCGGGTCTTTTGGCTAGGGCTGACTCTAGACCCTCTATGCCATCTTTTGCTTGTATTACTTCAAACCCCTCACCACTAAACTTAAGGTTCAGTGCTTCAAGCAATGATTTTTCGTCTTCGACTATAAGAATTTTTTTCATATTTTTATATTAACTCCTTACTTCCTTCTCTTCTTTTCATTCCACTTGTCGGAATTAAGACATAAAAGGTAGTTCCCTTGCCCTCTTCTGAATCAAACCATATTTTGCCTTGAAAACTATCTACAATTGATTTTACAATATAGAGTCCAAGGCCAGTACCTTCAGTATCTCTTTCCTTTACATTATCAGCTCTAAATAATTTAGTAAATATTTTTTCTTTTTGATGTTCTGGAATTCCGTATCCATCGTCAGATACTTTAATCAATATATGGTCTGAAAATTTTTCTTCAAGACCTAATCTTAACGACACCTTTCCATTCTCTGGGGTATATTTTATGGAATTTGATAAAAGATTTTGAAATATTATTCTAACTAACTTAGGGTCAGCATTAACTAATGGCAAATTTTTATCATATTCAGTCTCAATTTTTATCTTTCTTTCTTTAGACTGAACTTTTAATTCTTTAATTACGCTTTTAGCAATTTCTTTGAAATCAACCTCCTTTGGCTCAACAGCTAAAATTCCCATTTCAATACGAGAAACGTTAAGCAGAGCATTGACCAATTCTATCATTCTTTTATTAGCATCGCAAATTTCTTGTATAAATTTTTTCTGGTTATCATTAAGATTTTCAGATTTATCCGTTTGAAGAATTTCAGTATACCAATTTATGCTTGAAAGAGGTGTTCTTAGTTGATGAGAGGCTAAAGACACAAACTCAGTTTTAGCTCTATCAATTTCTTTTATAGTAGTAATATCTCTTTCTATCCCCACAAAAAACAATATTTCACCCGAATCATCTAGAACCGGGGAAATAGTCACTAAAGCATCGTAAACTTCACCATTCTTTCTCCTATTTTTTAATTCTCCGTGAAAAACATTCTTTTTGACCTTAATGGTTTCCCATAATTCTTGATAAAATTCTTTATCCATCGGATATTGCCAAAGATGACCAGCTTTTGTGCCCATTACTTCTTCGGGAGAATATCCGGTAATTCTTTCTGCCCCCCTATTGGCATATATAATAATCCCCCCTGGATTAGTTATAACAATATGATCTGATGCTCCATCTACTGCTAATTTGAATTTTTGAAGATCTTTAGTGATTCTATCTGTTCTTTTCTTCTCTTCTTTAAGTTCTTGTAAAATGACATTTTTTTGATAAATTAAATTCTTAGTTTGCTCCTCTACTTTTGATTCTGCTTCCTTATTAGAATAAACAACACCATCAATTATCCTATTCAAAGCTTTTGGGACTTCTTCTCTTTCCTTCTTTGTTATAACTTTAAATATTAGAAAATAAAAAAAGGGGGTGGTTATAATAATTAAAAGGGCGCCATTAATCAATGCATGCTCAATGGGCCCAAGAAAAGGATATAGTTTCAAGACAAACATCATAATCAAGAATTCAGTTAAAAATATAAAGAACAAAACTATTATCAATAACGATGAGGCGGATATTTTTTTGTTATTAATCTTTAGTTTTTCCATTGGACTTATTCTATCTTAATTTTACAAAAAGACCAATAATTATTATGAACCCTTTGAAAGAGTGTATCCATAGATCCTTTTAACACCCATTTTCTTTAAAGATGGAGCACAATTAATTATTTCAGACTCACTAAACCAACAATCATCCACTAACACTATCTTGGAAAAGGGAGAATTATTATAGATAAAATGTTCTCCATTTCTTGATATCAAGGGAATAACATTAATATTTGATATCCTTCCGACTTCCCTGGCAATTACCTCATTTGTATCAAATCCCTTCTTTCTTCTCTCCCTTTTACTCGCTGGAATGTAAGTAATTAAATCACTGGAAATTAGAAATTCAAGAAAAGGATAATATCTCTTGTCATTGGTCATTATCTGAAACGATTCTTGGACAAGTTTTTTTAAAATATCAAAGCACCCGTCATCTTTGGCTTTAGATATTAATGATTTTATTAAAAATTCATGGTCCCAAAAAGAAACTAATCCATCTAAAGATGAATCTTTTCGGCACTTATTATGAGTCTTGCCATTATAATTAAACTTATGACATTCAGGACAAGATAACCTGGCCTCAGACAAAAAGAGACTACATCTATCACAAACATACTTTCCCTCTTTCCTGCATCCAATGCAAAAAGATGGAAAAAAGATATCTATTATTTTATTAAACATTAAAAGCCCAATAATGGAATAACGTAAGGAAGAAATATTAATAATCCTATTAGCAAAGCTCCCAGACTGGCCAATAAAACTGCTCCGGCTGAAACATCTTTTATGGCTCGGACTTTTTGACTAAGAGTTGGCTGAAGAATATCCAAAACATCTTCAATTTGAGAATTAATCATTTCAAGACTTAGAACTACTGTTATAGTCAAAAGAAGAACCGTTTTTTCAATAGAAGAAACTCCTAGATAAATCATTGAAATAATCACTAGTGAAGCAATGACTAAAAGTATTTTAATGGTTTGTTCTCTAAGAACATATTTCATTCCTCGGAAAGCATATTTGAAACTTTCTAAAAGTCTTAACATATAGTTAAAAATTATTTTCTAAATTTTGGCGTTGGCCAAAAACCCATATATTTACCAAGCATTAACCTGGTTTGAGCTTCAAGAGCAGGTAACGCACTAAAGAATATCATTGTAAATGGAATTACAAACCACTGAAGAAAAAATATCACCGCCTTATGCTTACCATAACTGGGTGGCCTTGGAGGCAGAAGAGTCATACTTAAATATGCCGATCCAATTAAACCAAACATAGCCAAAGTCAAAACACGATTCAACATTATAGGCAGGTTATAAGAAATTACCATTTGAGTAAATTCTCCTCTACCGAATATTATCGGCAGCCAACCGAGGACATATATAAGAATTGGTGCTGTAGCCCATATTAATTGACCTTCAATTACCTCAAAGCCAAATATAAATTTTTTAGAAAAAGGTATTTCTTTATTCTTCCAAAATCCAAAAAGAAAATATGGTATATTTTCTGCTCCATAGGCCCAGCGTCTTTTTTGCTTATAAATATTTATCATGGTCTTGATAAATGTTGGCGCAGTATTGGCATCCATTGAAACCGGATAATAAATCGGATCTACTTTGTAGTCGCCGTTGAACTTGAGAAGGCATTGCCAAAAAACACGCGAATCTTCAGAAACAACATTAGTCTGCTTAAAACCAATATCTACTAATGCCTGAAAGCTCATAGAATGAGAAGAGAAAGTAATTAATTTTTCTGGACGCTCTTGATTTGAGGTGTGCCAAAAAGTAGACGAGAAAGCAAAGATACGAGATATAGCTGAGGCTTCCCAAATATTATTAATATACAATGGTATTGGCTGAAAACTAGTCCTAATTGGATTATCTGATTTAAGATAGTAATAAGCTAAACAACTAAAATATTTTGGATAAACAAAAGTGTCTGAATCAAGAGATGTTAAGATAATATTTTTATAAGGAATCTTTAATGGGTCAATGATTTCATCTTTGGCTACTTTTGTGCCCCAAGCTTCATTAGAGCTTTTGCCGGCAATTTCACCAGGAATATCTTTAGGATGAACCGTTATTAAAAATTTAAATAATTTGCTGCTGAATTCCTCCTTAACAAGGTTAGCCATATCACGAGCATCCTTACCCGCTCGCTCTTCAATGGCTAAAATTATAATCATTCGGTCTAAAGGATAATCATTTTCTATAATTGATGAGACAGTATTTCTTATAATATCTATTGACTCTTCATAAGTTGGTATAATTATCAATTGATAAATATCTCTCCAATCAGAAACTGGTAATGAATACTCTTCTTTGGGTAATAAGTTTAATTTATTTACCCAGTCCTCTTTTTCATTTTTTCTCATCATTTTATACCCACTCCTTAAGTGAAATGAGAAATATATGGATCTTAAAAACCAAAATATGGCAAAAACAATAATAAAAAGCGCCGCCCACAAGGGCACCATATAAGAAAAAAACGCCGCTGATATTAATACTGTCCAAGATAATAACCCAGGGAGCATTTCAAAGAATCTATAAATTATTCTTTCTTTTGGATCCTCTAGGTCCGTATATCTTGACACTTTAAGATAATAATTTTCCATTCTTTTTCAATAATTTTTAGTGAATCCCATATCTCTGGTTAATTTCGTACGGTCAATAAATACTTATCAGCCAATGAGACCCCCGTAAAAATCAAATATTACAATAGCTAACCAAGACATTTATTTCAGTATTTTATTCGTTTTACAAATCTCAGAATAATAGTCAGCGCTTGGACGTATTTTTCGCTCAAGAGTTTTATAATCAATTTCAACTAGCCCGAAACGTGGTTCAATTCCTTTGTCCCATTCAAAATTATCCATTAAAGACCAATGAAAATAACCTCTGACATCCACCCCCTCTTCAATTGCTTGATGTGTCCAGACAAGATGGTCTTTAATAAAATCTTTTCTTAATTCATCACTCTTATCGGCTAATCCATTTTCAGTAATATAAATCGGGAGACCGTATTCTCCTAGCTCTAGTAAAACATCATATATCCCTTTTGGATAAATCTTCCATCCTAAATCAGAAACAGGGCCCTCTTCAGAAATATCCCTAAAGGGAAACTTTATTTTGCGATGGAAATAATAATTTAATCCTATAAAGTCCAAGTGCTTATCTATTTTATTTAAAAAATACTCATTATTAATTGATTCGGCTAAAAAGACTGAGAATCTATCCAAAAATGATTTCTTGTTATTGGGCTCAAAAGAACAATTATTATTTGCAATTCCAACTTTAACATTAGGATCAGTTTTATGAAAAAGACTAAAGATTTTTTTATGAGCCCTTATTTGATTTTGTGTAACTCTTCTAAAAGTAAAGATATTTTTCTTCTTCGGCGGCCAATTGCCGCTAAGAAATCCTTTTGATGAATATATCATCGGTTCATTAATGGTTATCCAGAAATCAATCAATTCTCTATACTCCTTTATCATGGCTTGAGCAAAACGAACGAAATAAACAACATTTTTTGACTCAGACCAGCCACCCTTTTTAGAAAACCATAAAGGAACAGTGAAGTGGTGAAGCGTAACCATAGCCTTAATGTTTTTGCTTTTCAATAATTGTAAAATATCACGGTAATAAGCTATTTCTTTTAAATCAAATTCACCTTCTCTTGGCTCTATCCTGGACCATTCCAATGAAAAACGATAGGCATTCTGGCCTATCTTTTCCATTAGTTCAATATCTTCCCGATATTTATTATAGTGATCAGATGCTTTTCCTGCAGGAAAATCAACCGACCAATCGGAATTATCAATACCTCCTTCTATCTGATAAGAGGAAGTGGCTGTCCCCCACAAAAATTCTTTAGGAAAAGTAATCTTCTCTTGCATAATGAGGTTATTTTAGCCTAAATCTATCTTTTTTTCCAGTCTTTATGATTTCTTTTCTTTTTCTAATTCCTCTATCTTTTTCTTAAGATCTACCATCTTCATTTCTCTTCCCACGATTAACTTATTAAATTTCTCAAATTCCTCTACCTTTTTATTGAGCTCACTTGTCCTCTCTTCAATACTCTTTTCTAATCCATCCCTCAATTCTTCTAGCTCTCTAGTTCTTGCGCGAACCTGAATCTCTAGGCTCATTCTTGATGTTTCAAGCTCATCTTGAACGTCAGTAAGACCTAGAAAATATTCCTGAATGCTACTAGTTACAAATATAACAATAACTATTATTACTGCTAAAAATACCATATCCGGCATTGGATGCAGGCGGACTATATGAGGGTAATAAAAATAAAATAATATTAGATAACTTATCAAACTCGATATTCCTGCTATAAGGACTGTGGCTATATTTCTAAATATCCCCAGAAAAGCAATTATTGTTACATACCCAACCATATGTGCACCGCGTACGTCTTGAGGAGCAATAACTAAAATAATGTGCCATAAGGCAATAAGAACGAAAGCTGCTAAAAACTTACCCAGAAAAGGTTTTTTCTTCCTTTCAATTGCCCCTGCCATAAAAAAAGAAACCAATGATAGAATCAAAAATATAATCCCAAAATGGTCCCATCTCAACCTCTCTTCACCAAAAACGGGAAGTATGGCTTGGATAAAGATAAAAATAAAAGCAAGTGTTGAGAAGAAAACTGTCAAGAAACGAACATCATCAATCTCTCTCCTTAAGAGGACACTATCTTTAAAACGTTCATCTTGTGAAACTATTTTTTTGCAAAACTTGGCTATCACTTCTTTCCCCCATTTAGAGTCAACGTTATACTTTTTTATAACACCCGAGAGAAGGATTGAGTCAATCACTCGCCCTCCTTTATCCCAAACAGCTTTAGAAAAAGTAGAAAAAAGAGAATGTGCAGAAAGAAGATACCACTCAAAGCTAGGATATAGCACAGTTGTGGAAAAGACCAACACGCTTACCTTTTAATCTTTCTAATTCTCTAATATATCTTCCCATCGAAAGAGAAACTCTTGTCCATTTCGGACTTCCAAGAACAACAACATTATATTTTGAAACATCTTTTATTTTCGGCTCCTGAATCTCAACATCAGATTGAATAATACTAAGATAATACTAAGATAAAAAGCTGTGATTTTTTATAGGTTTTATCTCTTCAATATCTACATGATGACGATCTTCTTCTAGAGTTCTTTTAATTTCTTCAGCGACTCTTTTGGTTGCCCCTCCTCTTGAATGAAATGCTACTAATATTTTCATGGTTATATTTTAGTAAATTTACTAAACATAAATGTTTCCCTTATTTTATCAAAATTACGTATTAAAAGAAAGATGAAAATAAAAATAAATAATGAACTGAAAAAATTAACCCCAATTGATGCTCCGGGAAAATTTGATAAGAAATAAACGACATTAACTAAATAAATAAGCGGAATCCAAATTAACGGCACGAAAATAAGGCCTAGTGACCCAAGGGATATTAATCCTATTCCAAATATCATTATCCAATAAACAAAAGGTAGTATTAATAAATTAGTTAATGGAAAAATTAGAGACACTTCGCCAAAATAATAACTGATTAACGGAAAAGTAAAAAGATAGGCCGAAAAAGATGTTGCTAACGTTTCCTTCATCAATCCAGGCAAAGGTTTTAGTAATGATTTAAAGAAGTCTGAATAATTAATTATTCCAATTACTGCCATAAAAGAAAGTTGAAAACCAATATCATGTTTTAGGAGAAATGGGTTCATCAAGAGCATTATTGAAGCAACAAAAACAACAATTCTGTTACTATCACTCATTCTCCCCAAAAGTTGAGCAATAACTAAAGCTATTCCCATAATGCCGGCCCTCATCGCCGCAGGTTGACCACCAATCATTGCAATAAAAAGAAATATTATAAATATTGATGCTACCGATGACCATTTTCGATTAACACCAACGCCTACTCCTAGACTTACTATCACCATTAGCAAAACTGTTATATGAAGACCAGATACAGATGTAATGTGTTGAACACCAGAAACACTTAACCTATTTTGCCATGAGTCGGGAATTGAATTATTGTCCCCCAAAATCAGTGCAGATAATATTGAAGCATGGGGTTCTGTAAAGTATCTATAAATTTTTTTTCGTGATTCTTCTTTAAAGCTTAATATTTTATCGAATAAAAAAGCATTTTCTTTACCTACAACTTCTATTTCTGGATAAAAAGAAAGAAGATATATTCCATCCTTAGCTAAATATCCGGGATAATCAAACCCTTCAAATGGTTCAGGCTTATGGAAGTCCCCCTTTATTGAGATTAAATCATAATAGCCTCCATCAAAATACTTATCAGTTATCAAAAGGAACTTCTCGCCATCCGATGATCTTACTTTTAAATGAGCAGTATTTGTTTTAACTTCTGGCTCTTCAATAATTAACGCATCTAATTCATTATACCCAACAGCAAGAGTAGAAACATCTCGTAAATTAAAATAAGAATGCCAAAAAATGCCAAAAAATAATGATATTAAAATTAGCCCATAAACTAAGGCTCTTCTAGGTTTAGTACTGCTTCCAAAAACAACCAATAATCCGGCTCCAAAAATAAAAAGAGCCGGCATAATGATCCAGCCCAGAGGGAAATATGAATTTATAAAAATGCCTGCTATAAATGATATTAAGCAAAGATATATTGCGCGTGAATTGGTCATTTATTATCTAATCTTACAATCATCAAAAAGATGAGTAACTTTGTCAGCCATTTCTTTCAAAATAGCTTCTGGGTAAGGCTTTGTTTTAATCATTGAGGGATCCATATTCTTCTCGGCACGAAATCCTTGAAGATAATATTTTTTTGCTGGACCAATGCTCTTTGCAATACTTATAATATCTTCTTCTGTATGAAAGCCAGGAACAACAGTTGTTCTAAATTCATGGTCTATATCTGAACTTTTTAATAAATCAATACTTTCTTTTATTCTATCAATATCAACAAGAGTTCCGGTTGACTCATTATAGCGACTCCTTTCAAGAGGTGCTTTAATGTCCATTGCAACATAATCAATTAAAGAATCTTTAATTAAAAAGCTTAACATATCAGGATTAGATCCGTTAGTATCAAGTTTTACCAACAGCCCCGTTTCCTTGATCTTGGCAATAAATTCAGAAAGCTCTGGATAAAGCGTAGGCTCTCCTCCGCAAATAACGACTCCATCCAAAAGATGCTTTCTTTTATTAATAAATTCAAAAAACAATGACTCTTCAAGAAATGACTGACGAGTTATTTTATCGGGAAGAACTAGTTCGGGTGAATAACACCATGGGCAACGAAAATTACAGCCAACCAAAAAAACCGTGCAAGCAACCTTACCCGGATAATCAATCAAGGTTGATTTTTGTAATCCTCCAATGTCCATCTATTAATCTTTCAAGCGATACTCTGTTTTATCTTTGTATTCTTGTTGCTTCCCAACATTGAACTGATTCACAGGCCTATGATACCCAACAATTCTGGTATAAACCTCACATTTTTGGAAATTAGTTAGGGCCGGGCTTTTTTCGTAGCAAGATTCACATTTGAATACTTTTATTCCTCCGTCGTATTCTAATAAGAATCCGCCTTTTATTTCGTCCCCCTCAACTAATATTTCTTTTTGACAATCATGGCATTTGTTTTCCATAAATTTTTTATTTTATTTTATATTCCTTCCTCTCTTTGTATTCTTGTTGTTTCCCAATATTGAACTGATTCACAGGCCTATGATACCCAACAATTCTGGTATAAACCTCACAGGGCTGTTGAATGGCACATTGTGGACAGGTAAAGTGTTCTCCTGAAATATAACCATGGGAAGGGCAGATTGAAAAAGTAGGGGTAAGGGTTACATAGGGCAAATGATAATTTTCAAATATCTTTTTAATTAAACCCTTAACTGCCTTCACATCGGAAAGTCTTTCTCCAAGGAAAAGATGAACAATGGTTCCTCCGGTATACGCACATTGTAATTCATCTTGATGATCAAGCGCCTCAAATAAATCGGTAGTATAATCAACTGGAAGATGGGTTGAATTTGTATAATAAGGCACCTCTTTAGTTCCAGCTGTAATAATATCAGGGTATTTTTCACGATCAGCCTTAGCTTGACGAAAAGATGTCCCTTCTGCTGGAGTCGCCTCTAGGTTATAAAGATTTCCTGTTATTTTTTGATAATCAACTAATTTTTCTCTCATAAATTCTAGAACTTCCATTGCAAACTTTTTACCCTTCTTGGTTCCAATACCTTCCCCCATAAAATTAAGAATTGATTCGTTCATTCCAATTATACCAATAGTTGAAAAATGATTGCCAAAATAACTTCCCCTAATGGTTTTAACTAAAGAAAGGTAGTGACGTGAATAAGGATAAAGACCTTTTTCAATGAAATCATCTAAGGTCTTTCTCTTTATCTCAAGACTTTCTTTGGCAAGATCCATAAGCTCACTCAATCGGTTAAAATATTCGCTCTTGGTCTTAGATAAGTATCCGATTCTTGGAAGGTTAATTGTAACAACTCCGATTGATCCAGTAAGCGGTTGAGATCCGAAAAGACCTCCTCCTCTCTTAATTAATTCGGTATTATCCAGTCTTAAGCGACAGCACATAGAACGGAAATCTTCCGGATTCATATCAGATAGAATGAAGTTGGAAAATTGATTTATTCCATATTTAGCAGTAGCCTCCCACATTGTATCAAGAGCTGGATTATCCCAATCAAAGTCCTTACCGATTGATATTGTAGGAATAGGGAAAGTAAAAGGTCTTCCCTTTGAGTCACCTTCCATAATGACCTCATAGAAGGCCTTATTTAGTATATCCATTTCTGGTTGAAAATCAGCGTAAGTTTCATCTTGGGACTTTCCTCCTATAACAACTGCTTGTTCTTTTAGAAATCCGGGAACCTTAATATCTAGTGAAACATTTATAAATGGTGTTTGAAAACCAACCCTAGTTGGAACCATGCAGTTAAAAAGAAACTCTTGCATTGACTGCTTAACTTGCTTGTAGCTTAAGTTATCGTATCTAATAAACGGAGCGAGAAGAGTGTCAAAGTTACTCATTGCCTGAGCTCCAGCTGATTCTCCCTGAAGAGTAAAAAAGAAATTTACTATCTGACCAAGAGCAGTTCTTAAGTGTTTTGGGGGAGTAGATTCTATTTTAGAAGGCACTCCGCCAAACCCCTTCAAGAGGAGATCATAAAGATCCCAACCACAACAATAGGAGGCCAAAGTATCAAGATCATGAATATGGAAATCTTGATCCCAAGCTGCTTTTCTTATAGCTTCAGGGTAAATTTTATTTAACCAATATTTTTTAGCAATTCTTGATATTGTGTATTGATTTAATCCTTGAAGAGAATAAGTCATATTAGCATTCTCATTGACCTGCCAATCAAGTTCCTGGATATATTTATCAATCATCTCAAGAGATTCATCAAAATTAATGACTGTTTCTCTAACTTCTCTTCTTTTCTCTCTATAAAGAATGAACGACTTGGCAGTTTCTACCAGACCTTCAAGTATAAAAATTTCTTCAATAATGTCTTGAATTTGTTCAACGCTTGGCACTTCTTTTTCCTTGAATCTTCGAGACATAGTCTCAACTACTTTGTCAGTAATTTTTTGAGCTAAATCCTCTCCGCCCTGCTTTGTTGCTGTAAGAGCTTTAAAGATCGCCGAAAAGATTTTATCTTTATTAAAATCAACTATCTCTCTGTTTCTTTTTTGGACTTTGATAATCTCTGTTTTTTTCATTTTTAGTTTAGTGTAAGTACACATCATTATTTTAATAAAGATATTTTGAACAAAAAACAAGGCGAAAAACTATTACCTTGTTATGACTATGTTTTTTAAGTCTGAAACCCTGTCGCTACAATAGTAACCTTTATTTCACCATTTTTCAACTTCTCATCTTGGACTGCTCCAAATATTATTTTAGCATCTGATGATACACGATCTTTGATAACTTTAGCTATTTCATCTATCTCAGCCAAGCTTATATCTTCACCTCCACTAACACTAAAAAGAACTCCTTTTGCCTTATTTGAAGAGACATCAATCAATGGAGAGTTAAGCGCGGCTAAAGCTGCTTCTTTTGCCCTGTTATCACCTTGAGCTCTTCCAATTCCAAATAATGCCGATCCAGAATTCTTTAAAATTGCCTTAACGTCAGCGAAGTCTATGTTCACAATTCCTGGAAGAACAATAAGGTCTGAAATTCCTTGAACTGCCTGTCTTAAAACCTCATCACACATCCAGAAAGCGGAATCAACTGATGTCTTAGAGTCAATGAGCTTAAAAATTTTATCATTTGATACTGTTATTAAAGTATCAACTCTATCTCTTAATTTATCTACTCCCTTGCTAGCAATTAAAGACCTTTCCCTTCCTTCAAAAGAAAATGGAGTCGTTACCACTGCTACAGTTAATATTCCTAATTCTTTTAATATTTCAGCAATAACTGGCGCAGCCCCAGTTCCAGTTCCTCCTCCCATTCCGCAAGTGATAAACGCCAAGTCTGCACCCTTTAAGATATTTTTCAGATTCTCCCTATCTTCTTCTGCGGCGCTCTCGGCTCTTGCTGGATTCATACCAGTACCTAATCCATTTGTAATAGCTTTACCAATACTTATTTTTTGATCTGCCTTGGCGGTTTTAAGATCCTGAACGTCAGTATTTACCGCAATCAATTCAACTCCTTCAATTGAGCATTTAGCCATTCTCGAAACAGCGTTTGATCCTGATCCACCGACTCCTATTACTTTAATTCTTATGGTTTTTTCCATGGATAATTTAAGGTATCAATATTTTAATAATCTTTTTAATCTTTTTCATTAATTCCTTTCCAAAAACCGAGCTTCCTTGATCTTCTTCAATTTCACTTCCATAGAAAGCCAATCCAGCCGCTACTGCGAATTTTGGATCCTCAATTATTGGATCCATATCGTTAGGAACACCAATACGGCAAGGTAGTTTTAAGTTTTTCTTAGCCAAGTCAGATATTTGAGGTAACATTGATCCTCCTCCCGTCAACACTACTCCGGCTGGCAATAGTCCGTTTTTAGAAACTTTCTTTAATTCTTCTTTTACTAAATCAAAGATTTCAGATACGCGAGGCTCAATTATTTTTCTCAAAAAAACACGCGAAAAGATTACTGTTCTTCCGGACTCAATGGATTCTATTTTTTCTTTTTTAGTATCTCCTTTTCCGGGAAGACATGACCCAAATTCAAGCTTTACCTTTTCAGCGGTATCAATATCGGTCCTTAATCCAATGGCGATATCATTAGTAATATCATCTGATCCAATTGGAAAAACTGCGATATGTATTAGGCTACCTTCCTCAAAGACAGCTAGCGAACTAGTACTGGCTCCAATATCTAAAATTACAGACCCTCTCTCTCTTTCTCTCCCAGTTAATACTGATCTTGCAGCTGCTAAGGGCCCAACAATAACATCGTTGACTTGCAGTCCTGCATCAAGCACAGCTTGTGTGACCCCCTTAAGGTAAGGAGAGAAACCCTCTACTATCAATACTTCGGCTTCAAATCTTATCCCATGCATATCAATCGGATCTTTGACTCCCTTGCTCCCATCAATGATGTATTCTTTGGGAAAGACTTCGAGTATTTCATAATTTTTAGAAAGCGAGAAGGTCTTCGCTGCCTGAATCACGCGATCAACATCTTCTGTTGATATTTTCTGATCTGCCCGTGACACAGACACCAGTCCCCTTGAAGTAGTTGAAAAAATATGACTGCCATTAATGTTAACATAGGCTCCTTCAACTTTATTATTTACTTGAAGCTCAATGTCTTTTACACATTCTGCTATGGTTTGAGAAACTTTTTCAACACTATCTATTACTCCCTTTCTAACCCCTGCTACTGATCGTTGAGAACGAGCCAAAATTTCAAAACCCTCATCATTAAACTTTTTTCTTATAGAAAGCATCTTTATTGAACTTGTCCCAATATCAATACCAGTTATGATATTTTTTGCCATATGGAAAATAATTATTTAACCCATTATACTACCACCGAGATAAAATTGCAAAATTCTAATTTCTAAGGACTAATGAAAGAAAATATTCTTCTCTTTCCTTCATTTTTATTTCTTCTTTTTTAGAAATTTCGTGATCATAACCTAGAAGATGTAATAATCCATGAATTAAAATCCGTGCCAATTCTTCTTTGAAAGAAACCCCCTGCTCTTTGGCCTGTTGTTTTAATTGTAATGGACAAATAATAATTTCACCAAGCGAAGATGATACTCCTTTAAACCCTTTAACACTTTCTGGAAAAGAGAGAACATCAGTTACCTTATCCTTATTCCTATATTTTTTATTAATCTCTTTTATAAATTCCGAGTCAGAAAAAACAATAGAAACATCGTCTTTATCTATCCCATCCAAAACCAAAAAAGAAACTTCTTTTACAAAATCCCTGTTAATATGAATACCACTTAAATTAGTTATTGATATTTCCATAAAAAAAACACCTAAAAAGGTACATAGTAACAAAGATAAGATTAAGAAAGAAGTCCTTTGGCAATTCTTATAACATCTCCTCCGTCAGCCCGGCCTTTGACCTTTGACATAACTGCAGACATCACCTTTCCTAATTCTTTTTGATCTTTTACGCCCATCTCCTTTATGACCTCTTTTATAATATCTATGAGATCATCCTCACTTACTGGCTCTGGAAGATAATCAGCCAATATCTTTAATTCTGCTTCTTCTTTCACAACTAAGTCTTCTCTTTGTCCTGCACGAAATTCTTTGATTGACTCTCTTCTTTTTTTTGCCTCAGAAGTTATTATATCAATTACTTCTTCTTCAGATAAAAAAACCTCTTCGTTGTTTAAAGAGAGCTCATATTTCTTCTTCTTTTCCTTGTCTTGAAGAGACGCCCAAAGCATTCTTAAAACCGAGACCTTTTCTTTGTCTCCTGATTTTAAAGCACCATCTAGGTCTTTTTTTATTTTTTCCTGAAGCATTATCTATTTATTAAGGCCGAGTTTTTCTTTCTTCTTGAACTCCTCTCTTAACCTCTCTTTCCTTAAGGCGGCATCTTTTTTAGATCTCTGACTTAAAGGTCTTTGAAAAAACCTTCTTCTTCGAGCTTCCTTCAAAATACCACTCTTTTTGATTGCTTTTGAAAATCGGCGAATCAATCCTTGAGTGCTTTCTCTTTCTTGTTTTAGAATTTCTAAAGGCATATTTGATAATTATTTATTTATATATTCCTAAGGCATGTTTGGAATATCTCTATCTCTAGCATTTTTCCAGCCTCCTAGCAAGTGTATATGAAGATGAAAGACTTCCTGGCCTCCTGCTCGACCAACATTAACCGCAAGCTTATACCCCGAATCTATTCCTTGTTCAGCAGCTACTTTTTGAGCCACTAAAAAAAGATGTCCAATTAACTTCTTATCATTTTCAACAATATGATCAACAGATATGATATGTTTCTTGGGAACTACTAAAAGATGAACCGGTGCCACCGGATTAATACTTTTAAACACTACTGAATACTCATCTTCATAAAGAATGTCAGCCAGAGCTTCATTTCGGACTATTTTACAAAATATACAATCTGACATATCTTATTGATCTTTTAATCTTTTTTTAACCTCAGCGGTTGCATCAACAATCTTAACTGTATCTTGTTTGCCAGTATCCATATCTCTTATGATAACTGATTCATCTAATGCTTCTTTTTGGCCGACTATTAGGGTGTATTTAGCTCCGACTTTTGCAGCTCGTGCCATTTGTATTTTTAACGAATCCTTTCCAAATGACTCACTTACTGATATTTTTGCTTTTCTAAACTCTTCAACCATTCCTAGAGTCTTTTTTCTTCCCATATCTCCTAATTGAGCTAAAAATATTCGTTCTTTTGGCTTTTTTTGTTCTTTAAAATTTCCCCCTTTAATTATTTGAATGATCCTCTCTACGCCAAATGCTCCGCCGATTGCAGGAACATCTTTACCGCCGATAAGTTTGACTAATCCGTCATATCTTCCACCACCACCAAGCGCTAGACTCTTTCCCTCAGGGCCAGTGGTAAAAAATTCAAAAACCGTTCTGTTATAATAATCAAGTCCTCGAACTAAATGCGGACTGAGGTGATAGGGAAGTTCTATTTCGTCCAAATACTCTAAAACTTTCTTAAAATGCTGATGACATTGAAGACAGAGATGATCTATCATCTGAGGAGCCTCTTCTTTAATTTTTTGACATTTCTCTTGTTTGCAATCAAGAACTCTTAGCGGATTTTCTTTCACTCTCTTCTTGCAATCGACACAAAGAGAAGAAGCTTTAGACTTCAAGTATTTAACTAATACTTTCCTATAGGCTGGCCTGCATTCCTTATCTCCAATACTGTTTATTTCAATAGAAACATTTTCAATTTTTAAATCTGCTAAAATTCCATAAAATATTTGTATTAACTGAGCATCAGCAATGGGATTGTCTTCTCCAAAGACTTCTAGTCCATATTGCCAAAACTGTCGATATCGTCCGGCCTGTGGGCGTTCATAGCGAAAGAATGGGCCAAAATAATATAACCGTATTGGTTGAGGTCGATTCATCATGCCATGCTCAATATATGCCCTGACAATAGGCGCAGTGCCCTCAGGTCTTAATACCAAATGATCTCCACCCTTAGTTTTTAGGGCATACATTTCTTTTTGAGCAATATCAGTATCTGCTCCCACACCTTTTACAAAAAGCTCAGCCTCTTCTATGATAGGCGTGTCTAATTTACCAAACCCATAGAACTCGGCCACATCATCTAATATATCACTTACCTTTTTAAAGTATTTTTGATCAAAAGGGAGTATGTCATGTGTACCAGTTGCTCTTTGAAATTTTATTTTTTTCATATTTTTATCAATAGTTTGGGATCTCGGCTTTTTGAAACCTATTTATTGGCAAAAGCCTTATAGCAAACCTGCCTATTATGTTTTCTCGAGACAATGGACCCCATTTCCTAGAGTCAAAAGAAACGGGCCGATTATCTCCCATAACAAAATATTCATCTTCTGCTAACAATATTTCAACGTCTCCATATACCCTATCTAAATTCAAGTAAGATGATTCATTTAGTGATATTAATTCTCCTTTGTAGTCTTTAATGGCTATCCCTTCTCCTCTTGTTATTATAGTCTCGCCAGGAAGACCAATAATCCTCTTGATGTGACGAAAACTAGGATTTTCTGGATATCTAAAAACAACTATTTCTCCTCGTTCTGGCTCCCTAAAACGAAATGATATTTGATCAACTATTAGATAGTCACCGTGCGCAAGATTAGGCTCCATTGATTGACCACTAACAATAAATGGCTGAAACAGAAAAAAGCGGATAGGAATAACTATCAATAGAGCAATAACAACTACTTTCGCAGTTTCTATAATAAAGTTGAGAATATCTTTCATATTGAGTATATTTTAACAGAATTTTGTTTTTTTACAATAGAACGCTATAATAGAGGAAATATGATAATTATAGGCCTTGGCAATCCAGGTCCAAAATATAAAAATACCCGCCACAACATAGGATTTGAGGCACTGGAAAGAATAAGGAAACACTATGAGCTCCCCCCTTTTTCTTTTTTTAAAAAACTTGATGCTGAAATATCAAAAGGAAAGATAATACTAGCCAAGCCATTAACTTTTATGAACCTCTCGGGTCAAGCTGTTAGGAAAATACTTAAAAAATATTACCTATCTCCTTTGGACCTCATAGTAATACAAGACGATATTGATATTAATCTCGGAGAAGTTAAAGTATCTAAGAATAGAGGATCTGCGGGACATAAGGGAATTAATTCAATTATAAGCGAAATTGGAACCAAGGACTTTACCCGAATAAGAATTGGCATACTTTCTGATGATAAAAAAACAATCGCCGTAGAAAGATTTGTAATCCAGAAATTTTCAGAAGAAGAAAAGCTAATAGTAGAAGAAGTGCTTAAGAAAACAATTGAAATAGTTGATGAGATTATAAAAAAAGAAGCTGAGAATTAAATCTCGGCTTTATGGTTTTTATAAACAGCTACATTATCAATCTCTTGCTGTTGCTTTTTTTCTTAGTATGCTGTAATCCTATACCTTATGAAATTAATTATCGTTGAAAGTCCAACAAAATCAAAAACTATCCAAAAATTCTTAAAGAGCGGATACAAAATCGTATCTTCATATGGTCATGTCCGAGATTTACCAAAATCTAAATTAGGAATAGATCCGGAAAAAGATTTTGAAATGAAATATGTTGTACCGACTAAAGCTAAGAAAGTTGTTAAAGAATTAAAAGAACTATCAAAGAAAGCTGACCTCATACTTCTAGCAACCGATCCGGATCGTGAAGGAGAGGCAATATCTTGGCATATCGCCCAAGCATTAGACTTATCAGAAGATAAGTTTAAAAGAATTGTTTTTCACGAAATAACTGAAAGTGCAATTAAAGAATCTTTAAACCACCCAAGAGAAATAGATATTGACTTGGTAAATGCTCAACAAGCAAGAAGAGCTCTAGATCGTATTGTAGGATACAAGCTATCCCCTTTCCTTTGGAAGAAAGTTGTTCGCGGACTTTCAGCTGGAAGAGTTCAGTCTGTAGCGCTAAGATTTGTTGTTGAACGCGAAAGAGAAATTGAGAAATTTAAAGAAGATGAATTTTGGACAATTGATGCAAATTTTAAAGCTCAAGAAAAAGAGATTACTGCAAAATTAGTTGAGATAAGGGGCGAAAAGCTAAAAAAACTAGACATTAAAAACAAAGAAGAAGCTAATCAAATTTCTGAAGAAATGAAGAAGGAGTCTTATAGCATCGCTGATATCAAAAAAAAGGAAACCAAGAAAAATCCGCTTCCCCCATTTACAACAAGCACTCTTCAACAAGAAGCATACAAAAAATTGGGGTTTTCTTCTAAGATGACTATGAGAACTGCTCAACAACTTTATGAAAAAGGATATAGCACCTACCATAGAACTGATTCCCTTAATATTTCCGCTCAAGCAATTTCCGAAGCCAAGGCTTTTATTATTGAAAAATATGGCGAACAGTACTGGGAATCAAGAAGGTATAAAACTAAGTCAAAGGGAGCACAAGAAGCTCATGAAGCAATTCGGCCCTCCTATCCAAGCAGGTCCCCGGAAAACTCAAAAGATCTAGATAAACGCCAACTAGCTCTCTACTCTTTAATTTGGAAAAGGTTTATGGCTTCCCAAATGGCCTCAACTATTCTTGACCAAACAAGTATTGATATAAAATCAGAAAGTTTCTCTCTAAGAGCGTCGGGACAAATCATTAAATTTGATGGATTCCTAAAAGTATATGGAGGAAAGCTTGAGGAAAAAGAATTGCCTAGTCTATCAATTGATGAAATTTTAGAATTAATTGAAGTTATTCCTTCTCAACATTTCACTCAACCACCAGCTAGATATACAGAAGCTTCTCTAATTAAAATACTGGAGGAAAAAGGAATCGGAAGGCCATCTACATATGCCCCAACCCTTTCAGTTATTCAAGAAAGAAATTATGTCCAAAAAGATGATAATAAGCGATTCTATCCGACACAAATTGGAACTCTTGTAAATGATTTATTAGTAAAGCATTTCTCTAAAATCGTTGATCCTGAATTTACGGCCGGGATGGAAACAGATTTAGATAAAATATCTGAGGGAAAAATTAGCTGGACATCATTAATAGCTGAATTCTATGAACCTCTTGAAAAATTGATAAAAGAAAAAGAGTTAGAGATAAATAAAAAAGATATTACTGAACGAAAAAGTGATGAAATTTGTGAAAAGTGTGGATCGGAGATGATAATAAAGTTGGGACGCTTCGGAGAATTCTTTGCCTGCAATAATTATCCGGATTGTAAAACTACAAAGCCCATAGAAGAAACTCCCGAAGAAAAAGAAAAGACCGAACCTTGTGAAAAGTGCGGATCGGAGATGAAATTAAAAAGAAGTCGGTTTGGTGTTTTTTGGGGATGCTCCAATTATCCAGAATGTAAAAATATTAGGAAAATAGAAATATCTACTGGAGTTAATTGTCCAAAATGCAAAAAAGGCGAGATTGTTCAAAAAAAATCAAAAAGAGGACGCCATTTCTACGGATGTTCAAGTTATCCCGACTGTGACTTCATATTAAATCAAAAACCCACTGGGGAAATCTGCTCTAAATGTAGTTCACTCTTAGTATTAGATAAAAAAGAAACAAAGTGCTCAAACAAAGAATGCTCTTAAGATGAATACTTCTTAAGGATTTTCTTTTTAAATTCTTGGAAGCTACCTTCTTTTATTGAGATTCTAATTTCTTTCATTAGATTCTGAATCCAAAATAAATTATGTTCAGCCAAAAGAATCATTCCATATATCTCCTTCTCTCTTAGAAGATGATGGATATAGCTCAAGGAATAACTCTGACATACAGGACAGCCACAGTCCTTATCAATAGGGCTTTTTTTCTTTAAAAATTTTGCAGCTCTTAAATTAACTCTCCCTTTTGAAGTAATCGCTGCTCCATGACGAGCCCAACGAGTAGGTATAACACAATCAAAAAGATCAATTCCTCTTTCTACTGATTCTAGGATATCATCAGGCTCCCCAATGCCAAGCAGGTGGCGTGGTTTTGATTCGGGCAATAAAGGAATGACTTCATCTAAGACCGAATGCATACTCGGCTTACTATCACCAAATGAGCCGCCAAATGAGCCGCCAATTCCAAATCCAAAAAAAGGAAGACTACCAATAAATTTAGCCGATTCTTTTCTCAAATCTTTATAAGGCCCACCCTGAATAATACCGAGCATAGCTTGATTCTTTCCCTTAAAAGAATTTATGCATCTTATGGCCCACTTATTAGTTCGATATAAAGACTCTTTAGTATATTCATAAGAATCTAAAGGAGAAGTACACTCATCGAAAGCAAAAATGATATCAGCACCCAGTTTTTCTTGAACTTTAATAGATATTTCAGGATTCATTCTTAAAAGGTTACCGTTGTATGGAGAAAAAAAAGAAACTCCGTCATCATCAATTGAAACCATATTATTCTTTTTCTTCTTCCCCGTATTACCGCCTGATGCTAATTTCCCCACTCCATATTCCCATCCTGATCCAAGACTAAAAACCTGAAACCCTCCACTGTCAGTCATTAAAGGATAACCTTCAGACATAAAACTATGAAGGCCACCAGCCCGAGATACTTCCTTGTATCGATCATTGCAAAAAAAATGGAAAGTATTGACCATAAATATCTGCGCGCCAAAAGAAGCCACCTTCTTAAAAGCAGGGCCTTTTAGGGCCCCTTTGGTAGCTACCGGAACAAAGCAGGGTGTATCTATCTTTCCGCTCGGAGTCTTTAAAGTTCCACGCCTAGCTCGACTCTTATTATCTTTTGAAGAAATCTTGAATTCAAACATTTAAACTAATGTGATTAGAAAAATAACCCCAGTACTACCAGTGGCAAGTGTAATGGCAACATCAATAAGATTAACTCTTGTCCTTAATGCTATTTCCGGTAAATTTGGTAAAAACTTAAATTATTTTAAGATCCATAAAGTCATTATATCTTTTTTTTATAAAAACAAAAAACTACAACCAGCTAGTCGCAACTCCTTAATAATTTATAATAATTCCTCTACTTCCTTCACTGTCTCTTCTGGAGTATAATGGGCTTTAATTAAATGCTTCTCAACCCGTAGTTGTTGCTGAATTCTTTTGCTATCGTCTTCTGAATTTGAAAGAACTACAACCCTTGCATCTTTTCTTTCTTTGCTATTTCTTATTTCCCTTAATACATCCCATCCATCCATTTTAGGCAAAATAATATCAAGCATTATAATATCAAAAGGTTCTCTTAGAGCACACTCAAGAGCTTCTTCTCCATCTTTTGCTGAAGTTACATTGTAACCACGTTTCTCAAACTTTGTGACATATATATCTATTAGAAAAGGATCATCTTCTACAATAAGTATTTTTTTCATAAGAATATTATTATTTCTTGATAAAATAATAACATTTTATTTGTTAAAAAACAAACGTAATCTTGATAAAGATTGTTTCTTATACTAAAATAATACTAATGGGAAAAGAACGAACGACATCTCAATTTAATGTAATACAAAATTGTCGTAACTATGACATCCCTTTATGGCAATGCCCTCAGTTCTTATTTATTATTATGGGCTTGGTTATGATAGGAGCCATCATGCTTAGTTCGTTTATAGGAACAAAATATCTTATGGGTCCTGAAATAATAGTGCTTGCCACAATTAGCATTACTATCTTCCTTTTTATCATCGCTTTTATCATAGTTCAAAGTTTTGAAAAAATGGCTGAGGCAAACAGAATGAAAACTGAATTTATTAATATTGCCTCACATCAACTGCGAACTCCGCTAACCAATATAAAGTGGGGGTCTGATGCAATAATTAACGAAAACCTTAATAAAGACCAAGCTGATAGCTTGAAAATAATTCAAATAAATATAGAGCGAATGGCAAAGCTGATATCAGGCCTGTTAATGGTTTCACGAATCGAACAAAAAAGACTAACTCGAAATGATGAACTCTTTTCTTTAGAAGAGATGGCACGTCAAATAATTGCAGAAAGTAAGTTCCACTCTGACGGTCGCAAAATTAATGTTAACTTTGTCGCTAATGATAATTTGCCTAAAATCATGGGCGACCCATTTCAAATAAAAACGGTTTTTGAAAACCTTCTAAACAACGCTTTGAAACATAGTCCTGAAAATACAACAATAAATGTTTCTTTGGCACGAAAAGGAAAATCAGCTTTGCTTGAAATATCAGATAATGGCATTGGTATACCAGAAGAAGATCATAAATATATTTTTCAGAAATTCTTTAAAGCAAAAAATGTAATGAAAACAAATACGGAAGGAACGGGACTAGGACTTTTCATTTGTAAGTCAATAATAAAAAGTATGGGCGGAGATATAAATTTCAAGAGTGCTGTTGGTAAGGGAACAACTTTTTGGTTTACCCTACCCTTAATAAATAAAAAATAATAACTGACCTTGATATAAAATCAATGTCAGATAAAAAAATGCAAAAGATACTATTCATTGAAGATGAATCAGCGCTTCAAAGGACTCTAGGTAAAAAATTAGAATTGGCTGGCTATACAATAATAGAAGCTATGGACGGAGAAAAAGGAATTGAATTAGCAAAGTCCGAAAAGCCAGACCTTATCTTGCTTGACCTTATTCTGCCTAAAAAAAATGGTTTTGATGTACTAAAAGAAATAAGATCTTTTGAGAAAACTAAAAACATTCCCGTAATTATCTTAACCAATCTAGATGGAACTAAAGAGGTTGAAAAAGCACTTGAATTTGGCGCAACCACTTATTTGGTAAAAATTAATTATAGTCTTGAAGACGTAATAGAAAAGATCGGAAAAATACTTAGCAAGAATGAAAATTGAGAATCAACAATTAAGATCTTTCCTAATTGGTGCTGATATAATAACTGAAGAACAGTTTAATCAAATTAGTCAAAGGGCTGTAAAGGAGAATAAAAAAATATCAGATATTCTTGTAGCTGAAAAGTTTATCTCTGAAGAGAATCTAATAAAAATGAAGGCCTATATCTTGGGCATTCCTTTTATTAATTTAGAAGAAAAGAAAATTGATGCAAACATATTAAAAATCATACCCGAACCAATAGCACGCTCACATAATATTATTGCCTTTAAACAAGAAAACAAAAAACTAGAGGTAGCCATGACTGACCCTGAAGATTTAGGAACGATTGATTTCATTAGAAAGAAATCTGGTCTAACAATTCTCCCCCGACTAACCACCATGGAGAGTATTAAAAAATCTCTCAGGCAATATCATCAATCACTTGAAACTGAATTCGGAGATATAATTAAAAAAGAAGAGAAAGAAGCTGAAGTGCTTGAAAAAGTAGCCGAAGAAGTATCGGTTGTAAGAATAGTTGACACCTTAATAAAGCACGCTACCCTTCAAGGGGCTTCAGATATCCATATTGAGCCACAAGAAAAAGAATTAATTGTGCGATACAGAATAGACGGAATATTAAGAGATGCGATGGTATTGCCTATAAACATTGCTCTTGGCGTTGTAGCTAGAATAAAGGTTCTCTCTAATTTAAAACTTGATGAGCATAGACTTCCCCAAGATGGAAGATTTAAAGTTAATTATGAAGATTCCCATTATTCATTAAGAGTATCTATCCTGCCTGTCTCTTATGGAGAAAAGGTTGTTATGCGTCTCCTTCCAGAAACTACAGAAATACTAACACTCGAAGAAATTGGACTGAAAGGAGATTCATTAGAAAATGTAAAAGAAGCACTTAAAAAAACAACTGGAATGATTCTTGTTACCGGTCCAACCGGATCAGGCAAAACTAGTACCCTCTATACAGTAATAGATATGCTTAACACTCCTCGAGTTAACATTTCTACCGTAGAAGACCCGATTGAGTATCAAATAAAAAGAGTGGCCCAAACCCAAGTTAATCCGAAAATTGGACTGACCTTTGCTACCGGATTAAGATCATTAGTCAGACAAGATCCTGATATTATCATGGTTGGAGAGATAAGAGATGAGGAAACAGCTAGCCTAGCAGTTAATGCTGCACTAACTGGTCACTTGGTGCTATCAACTCTCCATACTACAAGCGCTGCCGGAGCTGTATCTAGATTAATGGATATGGAAATTGAATCATTCTTAATATCCTCCACATTAAACATAATTATCGCTCAAAGACTTGTAAGACGTCTGCATAAAAGTAAAAAAGAATATCGATTAGAAAAAAGCGACATAGAAAGTTTGAAAAAATATTTTGATATAAACAGACTGACTGATCTGTTAATAAAAGAAGGGATTATTAGTAAGGGGCAAAGCATTCAAGATGTGCCATTTTTTAAGCCCGGAAAGACAAAGGATTGTCCTGATGGATATCAGGGAAGAGTCGGTATCTTTGAAGTACTAAAAGTTAGTGATAATATTAGGAAAATTATTACAAAAAAACCTGACTCAATGGAGATTCATAAGGCTGCCCAAGAAGAAGGAATGGTATCATTGATGGAATCGGGATTTATAAAAGCTGCTCAGGGAATTACTTCAATCGAAGAAGTACTAAGGGTAATAATCGAATAAAATGAAATATAAATACGTTGCCATAGATAATAATGGAGAGCGAACCAAAGAAGTGGCGAATTTTGAAAATGAAACTGAACTTTCAAAATACCTTCACTCTAAAGGTCTCTTCCTTGTTTCTGCAGAACCAGTCAAATCTTCTAAAAAAGCATCTATTAGTTTTTTTAAAAAGGTTTCTCTTTCCGAGAAGATGTTTTTTATTAGACATCTAAAAGTAATGATATCAGCAGGACTTTCCCTCTCTAAGGCCCTTGATGCTCTTGAAAAACAAACTAAAAATAATTTCCTAAAAGAAGCCGTCATTACAATAAAAGATGATGTAAAAAGTGGTAAAAGATTTTCAGAAGCACTTTTAAAACATCCTGCAATCTTTTCTGAATTTTTCTATAACATGATTAGGGCTTCAGAAGAATCTGGAACAACCGAAGAAGTATTAGGAATTCTTTCTGATCATATAGAAAAGGAGTATTCTCTAAAATCAAAAGTAAAAGGAGCGCTAATTTATCCTGCAGTAATCATTTCAGCCATGCTTGGGGTCGGAGTAATCATGTTAGTCTTTGTTATTCCTCAATTGGCTCAGACCTTTAAAGAAATGGAACTTGAGCTGCCCAACTCAACTCAGGCGATAATAAGTATCGGTGGCTTTCTTGCTAATAACTTAATTCTTATCCCCGTTGCTATTATTGGAATAGCCTTTTCTACGACCCTATTCCTTCGAACAAAAACCGGAAAAAGAGTTTTTAGCTGGATATCACTTAAAATACCTCTCATAGCTACTTTTACAAGAAACACGAGTTCAGCACATATTAGTCGTACACTTAGTTCTCTTCTTAATTCAGGTACCTCTATTACAAGAAGCCTAGAGATTGTTACAAACACTTTAGGTAACCTATATTTCCAAGATGCAATAGCGGCAACTTCGGAAAAAGTGAAAAAAGGGGAAAAGCTCTCTAAGGCGCTAAGCCAATATGATGACATTCTCTCACCACTCATTATTCAAATGGTGGAAGTCGGAGAAGAGACTGGAGAAACATCAAGCCTTTTATTGAAAGCAGCTGAATTCTTGGAAGAAGAAGTTGAAGCCACAACTAAAAACTTAACATCAATAATTGAGCCGATTTTAATGATTCTTATCGGTGTGGCTATAGGATTCTTTGCAATTTCTATGCTTCAGCCAATGTATTCAATGTTGGGAGCATTTTAAGATTAATAAAATGAAAAAAGGATTTACATTAATTGAACTTCTTATCGTCATTAGTGTTGTAATGATATTGGTAGCAATATCATTTCCTATGTTTTCTTTTTTTCGAAAAGAATCTGAATTAAATAGTGCTTCTGAAGAGATAATAAGTATTCTAAGAATTGCGCAAAATAGAACCATATCCTCAAAGCAAGCAAATAGCTGGGGAGTATATTTTAACAGGACGACATCTCCAGAAAGCATAACCCTCTTCAAGGGAAAAAGTTACGCCACCCGAGAAAGTGGCGAGGACAAGAGAGCATTACTTCCCCTATCAGTTGAAATGTTTGAAATTGATTTTCAAAATATAGGGTCCGAGGTGATATTTGAAAGGATAACCGGAAAGGCTATTCAGGTTGGCCACATAGCCATACGAATAATTAATGACCCCAGAAAAGAAAGATTAATCTGTATAGGGCCATATATAATTGGACTTTGCCAAGGATATGAATAAAATAAAAAACAATAAAGGAATGACGATCGTGGAGGTTTTAGTAGCTATTGGGGTTATTGTAATAATCTTTGGAATTATGTCTGGGCTATCCATATTCTCTCTACGAATCACAAATTTAGCCAAAGAAACCTCTCAAGCAAACCATTTAGCCACAGAAGCAATGGAGGCTGTTAGGTCATTTAGAGATGGAACTGATTGGAATATTAATGGTTTAGCCTCACTAACGCTAGCCCCTCAGGAATATCATCCGGAAATAATTAATGACTCTTGGGCTCTAGCGCCCGGTGACCAGGAAATAGATGGTTTTAATCGAAAAATAATAATCAATGAAGTAAGAAGAAATATTTCGGGAAATATTATTGAATCTGGCGGATCAGTAGATCAAGATAGCAGAAAAATAACTGTTATAGTTTCCTGGAAAGATCAGGAGGTTAAAATCATCAGCTACTTAACTAACTGGAGACAATGAAAAATATAAGAAAAAGAGGATTTACCCTAATAGAGGTGCTAACCTATATAAGCATCTTGATAATTGCTACTTTGGCAATTTCATCTTTCCTTATCTGGATGATACGGTTCAATATCAATATGAAAACCTTAAGAGAGACACAGCACTATACCGAAAGAGCGATGAGAATTATGAATAACGAAATAAAGTTCTCTACTATGATAATCGATGATAATAGTAATTTCAATAATCATCCAGGAAAAATATCTATTAAAAGTTCTGACGGATCTATTACAGATTTCTTTCTTTACGACGGTCTTCTTTATATAGAGAAAGAACTGGATAAAACGCCGTTATTTCCAGACTATATTACGATAACTAATTTAATTTTCAGAAAAATCACCAATAAGGAAAGAAATTCGATTCAAATAGAAATGACAGCGGAACATAAGGGACCAATCAATCGTCCTGAATATCAATCAGTAATTAATATGAGGTCAACGACTTCATTAAGAATATATTAATATGAAAAGACAAAAAGGATTTGCTACAATACTTGTTGTTATAATGGCACTATCCATATTTATAATTATAAGTATGAGCCTTTTCATAACGACCTTAAGTCAGCAAGTAATCGCTAATAACAATGTCAGATCCAGTCAAAGTTATTATGTAGCCGAAGCTGGAATTGAAGATGCTCTCCTAAGACTATTAAAAGACCCCTCTTTTCTAGGTTCTTATGAACTAACTGTTGGCGATAAAAAATCCCAAGTGGAAATAAATCCTATTGGAACATCAAGAAGGGTTTTATCAACAGGAAATGTTTCAAGACGCATAAGAAAATTAGAAGTAATATATTCAATATCTAATGTAGCTAGCTGGAGAGAAATTAAATAGAAAGATAAGCTATCGTATGTTATAGTAAATAATATGCTAGAACGATTAACATTAAATCCGTCATCATTTGGCCTTGATCTTTCCGATTCTTCAATTAAGATAATCAATCTTGAAAAAAGGAAGGGGGGGCCATATTGTTCAGCTTGGGGTGAAATGAAGCTTGAGCGCGGAATAATAGAGGCTGGGGAAATAAAAAATGAAGATGCTTTAGTTCAGGCCATTAAAAACGCGGTTTCAAACATTTATGGTGAAAAAATAAAGACAAAGCATGTGGTAGCTTCTCTTCCAGAAGAAAGATCATTTCTTCAAGTTATCCAAATGCCTAAACTTTCTGAAGAAGAAATGGTAAGCTCAATTCATTACGAAGTAGAAAACTATATCCCTTTATCAATAGATAATGTTTATTTTGATTTTCAATTGATAAGACCAGCGGGGCATAACATTAACCACGTAGATGTTTTAATTAATGCAATCCCCAGAGAAATAATAGATCCATATGTAAGATGCATTAAAAGAGCTGGCTTAATTCCGGGAGCACTTGAAATAGAGTCTCAGGCCATAACTCGTGCTTTAATAAATAAAAATAGGAGTGATATCCCAACTCTCATAGTTGATATTGGTGAAAATAAAACTATTTTCATCATATTCTCTGGAACTAGCTTAAGATTTACGTTCTCCTTCCCCTTCTCATCAAGTAAAATAACTCAGTCTATAGCAGAAAAATCAGCTGTTGATATGGAGACAGCAGAAGACATTAAAAGGAAATATAATTTACAAGAAGGCGGACGTGATCCTGAATTAAAAGATGTATTTGAAGCAATTAGGGAAAATCTTATTGACTTAACTCAAGAAATGAAAAAACATCTGGAATTTTATAAAACCCGTACAACTCATGAACATTTACCAAATTCAACTGGAGAAGTGGGCAAAATAATTCTTTGTGGAGGTGGATCAAACCTTAGAGGAATAGATAAGTTTGTTGAGGAAAGAGTTGGAGTAATCACCGAGATTGGAAATCCATGGACAAATGCCTCTAATGTTGTCACAAAAAAAGACTCTTTAAGTTTAGAGAAATCGTTAGGCCTTAGCACGGCGATAGGATTAGCATTAAGAGATTTTTAAAATGATTAATTTACTGCCACCAAAAGAAAAGAAGAATCTTTTAGATAAAAAAATTGAGAAGCTGATTACTATTATAGGCAGTATAACTTTATTCTTCTTGATTTTTTATCTCTTTTTATTGTTATCCATAAATATGTATGTAGAAACTATTCTAGAATCAGAATTGATATCGCTGGAGCAATTACAAAAAGATCATTTAAGCTCGGATTCATACCAATTACAAGAATCAATTGATAAATATAATAAGAAATTTTCACAGGCAAGAATGTCCTACGAAAATCAAACTTTTTTCACAAATGGCATTGAACAAATTACTTCACTTAAGCCAGGAGGTGTTTTTTTTAGAAATATTTCCCTAAAGAAAAGTGATGCTGGAATATTTTTTTCTATTTCAGGTTTTAGCAGAACAAGAGCTAATTTAATCAACTTTAGAGATAATTTAGAAGAAGCTGAAAAAATATCTGACGTTAATTTCTCACCGTTAAGCTGGGTTCGACCAAATGATATTGATTTTCAACTAGCCTTTGAATTGAAGCGATGAACAAAATAAAAAAACCTTATATATTAATAGGATTATTCTTACTTACCGCTATTATATTAATAAGGATGTTTATATTTCCCACAGTAGAAAAAATTGAAAAAGGATCTAGGAGAATCATTGAAACTCAAAGAGAATCATTACGATTAGTAACGCAAACAATGGAGCTAACAAAATTTGAAGAATCACTGGATCAATATCAACCCGATCTAGATAGAATTGACTCACTTTTTATTGACAGTCATTCACCCCTTACATTTATTCAATTCCTAGAAACAACTTCTCTAGAAACAAATACCGAGCTTGAAATTTCATCAATTATCACTCCAACAACTGAAACCAATAATTGGATACCGTTAACATTTAATATTATTCTAGATGGCTCTTTTAACGATGTAATGAAATTTCTAGAAAAGGTGGAACTTAGTGACTATTTAGTTCAATCAGAAAATCTAATAATGGCACTGGATTTAGATGAGGAAGTTATAAGAATGACCTTATCGCTAAAATTATTGACCCAATAGAATGAAGAAGGAAATTAATATTAATTCAATAGTAAAGAGTTTAAAAAAGACTAAAAAAATAGCCTGGTGGATAGGTGCGCATGTTTTCCATAGTGTTATGATAACGGTAATTATAGGCGTGATATTAGGATATATATTTTTTCACAGAAGTGTTATCTCAAATGATAGATTAATTTCTCAAATAGAACCAGTAATCTTATTCCATAAAGCTAATTATCAAGAAACTGTACGGATATGGGAAACAAATAACACAAAAAGGATTAAAATAGCACAAAAAATATATACTAACCCCTTTGAAGAGAGGATAGATTCTCCCGATAAAGACATTGAAGAAAGTGAAATAGAGAAGGAAGACCCGATTATCGATGATAAGAACTTTATCATCCACACAATAGTGCCTGGTGACAATCTTTGGATACTTGCAAAAAGATATCTTGGTTCAGGATTTAGATGGGTTGAAATAACCGACCTTGACGGTAACCCCTATCCCGATTGGAGGGCTAATATCTTAAGTATAAATGAGCAAGTAAAAATACCTACTAGATAACAAAAGAACCCTAAAAAGGGTTCTTTTGTTTTTAGAATTAATCCGTGATTAGAAATCTCTCTTTCCTCCGAAATCTCTTTCTCGGCTTCCTCCGTTGTCTCTTGGAGTCATTGGTTTTGCTTCACTAACGATAAGATTTCTTCCGTCAACTTCTTTTTCGTTGAACATTTCGATAGCTTTAGTAGCTTCTTGGTCTGTTGACATTTCAACGAAACCAAAACCTCTTGATCTTCCTGAAAACTTGTCTTTAATAACATTAGCAGACTCTACATTACCTGCTTCAGAAAAAATGCTTTTAAGCTCTTCGTCTGTGGTAGAGTAAGATAGGTTGCCGATGTATAACTTCTTGGCCATTGTTTTTATTTTGAATTTTAATAACGACCTTTCCCCTAACCCTCTCTTTGCTCTAGGTCGTAAAAACAGCCTTGAAAGCTTACGAGAATGGTTCTCTGGGCTAAGTTCAATAAATTGAACTAACTTCAGTATATTCTAAAACAAATAATTGTCAATTCAGAACAGCAAATGCAAAAACAATGACCTTATCCGGTCCTCTAGTTTGCCTCCAATATCAACCCGTTTAAAATAATATGCTCTTATTATGCTCAACTCTTCCTTGTCCCAAAGGTTAATCTCTTCTACTTCTATCAGTTTCATTTTATTTTCCATAAATCTTTGTAATTTAAAAAAGGGGATTTGTGTCAACTAATAATTTTAAGCGTTGTGCTTGATTTCTATAACGTCTCCGTCACAAACTATATAGTCTTTCCCCTCAATTCTTATCAGACCCTTCTTCTTAGCCTCTTGAAAGCCCCCTACCTCTATTAATTCTGTCCATTTTATAACTTCCGCTTTAATGAAGTGTTTTTCAAATTCACTATGAATTTTTCCTCCAGCTTCAGGTGCTCTAGAGCCTTCTTTTATCTTCCATGCCCGAACTTCTTCTGGTCCTGCAGTAAAAAATGTTACAAGTCCTAAAAGTTCATATGACCTTCTAATTAATTCATCTATCTTAGATAACTCTGGAAGACCAAGTGCAATACGTTCATCATGTGTAAAACCCGCCGTTTCATGCTCCTCTAAGAGATCAATGACTAAAAAAAGAACTCCTTTTTTATTGAATTTTTCCACCAAATCAGGAGAAAGATCTGAGTCTTTTCCATTTAGAAGATATAGTCTTGGTTTTAAGGTTAAAAGTTGATAAGGTAAAAGAATTTTCTTTTCGTCTTTTTCAAACTCTCCTTGATAAAGAAATTTTCCTTCCTCTAGCATTTCCTTGGCTTTTTTAAGAACCGCTACTTCAACAATTGCTTCTTTCTTTTGAGCCCTAACTTCCTTTTCCAGGCCATGTATTCTTTTCTCAAGCGTCTCAATATCTTTTAGTCCAAGTTCTGTGTCTAAGAGATTCTGCTCTCTTAAAGGGTCAATTTCATTTCTAACGCTAATGATATTATCATCCTTGAATAACCTTAAAACGTAAACTATTACATCTGTTTCTCTGATATTAGCTAAAAACTTATTGCCTAGTCCCTCGCCTTTACTAGCCCCTTCAACTATTCCAGCAATATCTATAAATTCCACTGTAGAATAGGTTTTCTTTTTAGGCTCTATAACTTTGGCTATTTCCTCTAAACGATCATCGGGAACAGAAACAACCCCAACATTGGGGTCGATAGTACAAAATGGATAATTAGCACAATCCACTTGCTTCTTTGTAATGGTTTGAAATAAAGTTGACTTTCCGACATTCGGAAAGCCAACAATTCCGATAGAAAGAGACATTTTTTTACTTAATCACATTTACACCAGAGCAGTATACTCTTTTATCTATTTTTTTTCAATATCTTTTTTACGGTCTCACTAATAATACTAGGTCTCTTCTTATCTATCTCTCTTTTTATCTTTTTTAAAAGATCAAAAGGATGGACTTCTGTAAAATTACCATTCAAAGAAAGAACTATTTTCGATTGCATTTCTTTTGATAATGAATCTCGAAGATCATTCTTCATATAGTCAGGAGAGAAAACATAAATATTTTCGGGCTCTTTTTCTTTAAAATTTTTATCAATTAAAACCCTTAATTCTTTTAAAAATTTATGAATAAATTCTTGCTTGTTCTCTTCAAGCGTGCCACCATAACCAAAATTCATTCCCTTTCCTCCTCTAGCAAAAAATCCTTCGTTGTCGGAATATTTTAAATTTTCGAATTTAAAAGAGTCGAGTTTATCAATCATCCCTTTGTGAACAAAATATATTTCAGCAGACTGACCTCCTGTAACAATAATGAGCGATTTTTTTGTGAATTGTGGTAATTTTTCAGATATTTGCATATTATTTTTAAATTATCTTATTGATTATTTAGCAAAAACATAATCTAACCTTTTCTGCTCTACATCTCCTCCCTTAACTTTGAAGTTAACCTTATCTCCTAGTGCATATTTCTTTTTCGTTCTTGACCCAATAATAGCAAAGTTCTCTTTATCAAAGACATAAAAATCATTTTTCATCTCTTTTAACCTAACCATCCCCTCAGATCTAGTCTCAATATCTTGAATATATACTCCCCAATCAGTAACCCCGGAGATTATACCCTTTCTGGACTCTCCAATTCGTTGCAACATATACTGAGCTTGTTTGAAAGCAACCGATTCTCGCTCGGCAGATGATATTTCTATCTCTATCTGAGAAAGTGATTCGGCTGTTTCTTTGTAAAAAATTGTCTCACTCTTAGTGGAGGGCTTACCCTCTAACTTCTTCATCAATGACCTATGCACAAGAAGGTCTGCATACCGTCTTATGGGAGAAGTAAAATGCGCGTAATTCTTGATAGCTAAAGCAAAATGTCCCTTGTTATCAATAGAGTATATTGCCTTCGGCAATGATCTAACAAGAACTGATTTTGCTAAAAATTCTTCATCTGTATCTTTAATATCGGCTAATAAATCATTAAGATCCTTTGAAGTAGCGCTTGTTCCTTGAATTTTTAGGTTATGTCCAAGCTTTCGCAGAAACAAAAAGAGATTATCTAGTGCGTCCTTGTCAGGCTTATCATGTATTCTGTAAATACAGACGCGCCCCTTCGCCCTATCACTTAACACGTTGGCCACTTGATTATTAGCAAGAACCATTAATTCCTCAATCAAATTTTGAGTTGGAATTCCCTTCTTTGTATAAATTTTTGATGGTAGTCCCAAACTATCAAACTCTATCTTTATTTCTTCTTGACCAATTTCTAGCGAACCACTCTCCGTTCTTTTCTTATGAAGCTTTTGAGTCAACTGAAGTAACTCAATCAATTCATTGAAATAATCTCCTTTTCTTTGATCTATTGATTCTTGAGCCTCTTCATAATTGAATCTTTTATCTGAATTTATGACGGTTTTACCAATCCAAGTATCTTTTATTTCGCCTTCAGGAGTTATTTTAACTATTACTGAAAAAGTTAGTTTGTCTTCATTTGGATTCAAGCTACAAACATCATTGGAAAGAACCTCGGGAAGCATAGGTATGGTTCGATCAGGAAGATAAATAGAAAATCCACGCTTTCTTGCTTCTTCGTCAATGGGGCTTTTTTCTTTTACCCAATGAGAAACGTCAGCAATATGTATTCCAACTTCATAAAGATCATCTGATAGTTTTTTGTACGATATAGCGTCGTCGAAGTCTTTTGCATCAACTGGGTCAATGGTAATAGTCAACGCGTCTCGAGTATCCCTTCTTTTTCGAAACCCTCTTTCCATTTCGGTAGGATGCATTCTTTTAATTTCAGCTGCTTCTTTGTCAACTTCTTCAGAAAAAGATATTTCAAAACCTTTTTCTATTACAATCGACTCCATCTCAACATCATTATCTCCCTTTTCTCCAATTATCTTAATAATTTCACCGACTGGATTTTTCTTTGAGTCTTTCCATTCTATAATTCTAACTAAACATTTTATATTATCTTTAACTCCCTTTGGAGTATTAGGTATAAAAATATCTACATACATCTTCGGGTCATCGGCGATAAGGAAAGAGAATTTCTCTTTTTTCTTTCTTTCAATTGTTCCCACAAACTTTTCCTTCTTCCTCTTTGTGATAGCTATTACTTCACCCTTTTGTCTTTCACCGGTAACTGCAGGTGATAAAACAATCTCCACTCGATCGCCATTTAATGCAGTATTTAAAAATTGAAAAGGTATAAAAATATCTTCTTCTAAAAAATCCGTAGCAACATAACCGGATCCAAGTGATGTTATAGTTATGACTCCTTCTATAATTGTTCCACTGTCTATTTCTTTTTTCATATTAAACTATTAATTCATTTTTACCTTCAACTTCCTTCATCTCTGCCAGGGGTATGGTGAAATAAAAGACTGAGCCTTTTTTCTCATCCTCTATTTGAGGGTTAGGAGATTCAAACCAAATCTCACCATCACAATTATTGATTATTGACTTAATAATATAAAGATCTAATCCTGCTCCATATATTTCTTTGTTCTTTATATTGCTGGCTCTAAAGAATTTAGAAAATATCTTATTTTGATCTTCTCCTGGTATTCCGTACCCATTATCAGCAATTTTAAAATGAAGAGCTTGATCTTTAATACCAACTTCTATCCAAATTTTACCACCTGGGTCATTATATTTTATAGCATTTGACATTAGCCCTCTCAAGATAACACTAATAAGCTTTTTATCCGCCTTAATCTCTGGCATATTAGCTGGATATTTTTTATCTATAGTGACTCCTTTATCTTTCATCTCCTCACTAGCTTCTTCCAAGATTGATTCTACCGATTTTAAGAAATCCATCCTTTGAGGAGATATACTTAAGATTCCTAAGTCCAAGGTTGTAACATTAAAGAATGCATTAATCATTTTAATTATTTTCTTACTTGATTCGTATATCCTAGATACGTACTTGTTTTGCTCCTCATTCATTTCACCAACACCCCCCTCAAGAAGCATAATTGAGCACCATCTAATTACTGATAAAGGCGTTCGTAATTGATGGGAAGAGACAGAGATAAACTCAGATTTTATCTTATCAATCTCCTTGGCTGGAGTTATGTCACGACTTACAGCGAGAACAGTTCTAACCTCCCCCTTCTTGTTTAGCTCTGGTATTAAGCGAATATTATAATACTTTCTTCCATACAAAGCTGACTGTTCCATATAAATTGTCTTTTCCTTTCCACTGCTAAAAACTGATTCCAAAGATTCCTTCCATATTCCAACATTTTCTTCACTTAAACCAACTTCGCCAATTCCTTTCCAAAAAAAACTTCTAGCTGGAAAGCCTAATTCTTTTTCTACTGCGGGATTAATATAAATATAGCGAAGTTCCCTATCGAAACGAGAAATTATGTCTGGAGATCGTTCTACTAATATTCTAAATTCTTGCTCTCTTTGATGAAATATATCTTCAACCTGTTTTCTTTGAGTTATATCTCTTATAATAATTAAATCTGCTCCCTTGCCTTCATACTCGATTGTTCCTGCATTTAATTCAACATTTATTCTTCCACCAATCTTATGTTTTAAAAGAGTCTCATAAATTGAAGGGACACTTTTTCCCGTCATCCTTATTTTATATCGATCGATAATAGGTAATGCACTCTTATCGGCCATATAATCACTAAGCTTTGTTCCAATTACTTCAATAGCTTTATAGCCAATAATCCTTTGAATTCTAGGATTAGCATACTTTATAATACCGTCCTGATTAATCACTATTCCATCATTGGCCCTTTCTACAAGATTACGATACTTTTCCTCGCTCTCTTTAAGTCCCCTAATTATCATTCTCATACGCTGGGTCAAAAATACCGCTAAAATATATATCAAAGAGCCAAAAAATATCTCTATTAGTATTATTGATGCAATTTTATTAGTAGTAAAAAAAACTGTAGCCCCTACTATAGCTATAGATAAGAAGCCTCCAAAAAAACCAAAAAGAAAGGTTGATATAACAACCAGGGCCATACCGAAAACTAAAATAAAGGAATGCAAAAAGCTAAAACAAGTCACTAAAAAAAGGCCAAAGACGATAAAGAGAAGGGAATATTTTAAAAGTAGTTGCTGTTTTTTTGTCATAGCTGAATTATAACCTTTTTTTATAATATAAAAAATGAAATATATTAACCTTATTCAAAGTTTTTCACTGCTTCTCGGTATTTACAAAAATCACAATCCTCTCCTGATGAGGGGATTTCATCTGAATTAAGACATTCGTAAAGAGAAAAAATAGTTTGCTCAATCCAAGATATGTCGCCTGTATAAGGAATGATCTTAATATCAAACTCCAACTTGCCATCAAAGGCTTCCCTGTCCGTTTCACCATTGCAATAAACAAAGTATCCAGTTTCAGAAACTTTAAAATCATTCTTAATAAAAAGCCATTGGTATATCTCCATTTGTCTTTTATAGGCTATTTGCCAATCAGCATCTATTCCGACTTCTCCAGTCTTTGAGGTGGCCTTGTAATCAACAATAATCAATTTACCTTCGGGATCAACCCAAACATCATCAACTCCTCCAGTAATCATTAAGTTGGTTGGCTTATGTAAATATGTTATTCCAGCTCTTAGGGCATCTCTCCATACCTCCATTTTTTCATGCCAAAAAGGAACCGCATCTATTCCATAGGTCTTCATTAGGGGGTGCGCTGTATTGTTAGTTCTATGAATATCAAACTCTTTCTTTAAAAGAATATCTACTGCTGAATTTAACGAAAATGGATACCCTGGAGGCTGACTAACTCCTAGTCTTCGATCTAAATAAAAGCACCTTGGGCAGTTCAAAAAAAGATCGATTTTGCTTCGACTTAATCTAAAGGGTTTTTGGGATCCAGGAATATATATATTGGATCTTTGTGGATTATAATATTTAGACATTCTTTTTTAATATTTAGATAATGCTCTATCTCTTACCTTTATATCATATTTATCAGAAAGTCTGGCATTTATTTCCAAGACATAAAGAACCGTCTTTGCTGGAAAAAAAGATTAAGGACAAGCATTGGGAGAAACATCTTTCTCTATGTGAACAACTATTAAGTTCTCATCGAGCTAAATAATATCGATAAGAAAATTCATTCCCTTCATCTAAATTCCATAACCTCCTTGCCTTATGTTCAAAAAGCATCCCCGCCTGAAAATATAGCAAATCTCTATGTGAAAGACCCAACTCCTCCTAAAAGGCTTATAAGTATAGTCTAGCATTTTTTTCAGTTTTACGCCCACCATATCTGCGTCCGTTTGTGTCGGCCCGAGGTATAAATGCAATGTGGCCTGTACTAGGGGGCAGACAAATCAATATGTGCTTGGCCCACCCACCTAGTCCACACACGACCATTCCAACTGTTTTAAAGAAATATTATAAAAGGTAAGAACTCTTTTAACAATTATATAAATTCAGATTTTACGGATTGCAGTGCCCGCAATATTTTGGATCTGCGAGGTCACCGTATTTTGTGACAGGTTTTTGGGTTGAGAAACCACACTTTTCACAATGATATATGTCATAAATTGGCAAATCGGTGGGAATCTTACATAAAGAGCACGGCAAACCTTTTTCAAAATCAACAGCAACAAATCCTGGCGTTTTACATTCTGGGCAAACTGATTGAATATTTTTAAGTAAATCTATTGTCGCTTTTTCTATAGCTTTCATTCGAATTGGATTTTTATGTGCTCGCATGTCTGTTTCAATGAAAATCTTTTTTACAAAAGGTCTGGAAAGCATTTTCTTTGCCCGATAGGAAAGCTCGTCTAATGTAGAAATGTTTTTATATATTTCAAATTTACTTTTCTTCCCAGATTTCAAAATAATTCCAAATTCAGGAAAATTATGTTTTATAGCAAAATTAACAGCTTCATCGACACTTGTTACATATGCCCCGTCCATATTTGTTTCAGATGTTCGATGATGTCCTCTAATTTCAAGCGTATTTTTCTTATCAATAAACAAAATGAGTTCGAGATTTGATTGAATAAACGGAATGGAAGGGTGTGCACCAAAACTTCCCTCACTTGCTATTGCCATGTCGGTATTTGTTAATTTCATTGCCGCATATGCTTTCTTTTTTGCTACCTCAAGCTGATTTCCAGCTCTTTTTATTTCTCCAGAAAAAGTCCCGAATTTATCGGTGTTTAGATCATCAGCAATAACGGCCGTGACGCCGAGTTGTTCTTCAAGCAATGGGGCAATAACACGATCTTTTTTGTGCATTGTGGCGATAACAATTTTTCTTCCCGCAAAAAGTTTTTTACTGGTCATAGGATAGTTATTTTAAAAACTCATCGCTTAATACTCCCAACGCTTGGGCTATTTTTTAAAATGGTAGCAAGCGTCGGGTTACCTTTGCCTGCCTACTAAAACCTTGGCGCAGGTAAATTACTAATTTTATGAACGTTAGCGAACAAAATTTATGGACACACATGTGCAGAAAAAGGGTCTTTAATAGGACGTCGCGCAACATCTACATCATTTAGCCCCACGTAAATCATTGCCGTGCCATCACCTAGGCGAACAAGACCGCCTGGATAAACAACATTTTTTAAGTCGGCTCGCTTTGATTTTCCCGGGGGGAAATCTCCTCGGGACGCGATCTGCTCAACAGCTGATCTTTTTTGGGTCAGCGGATTATAGATGAATGCTGTCGCAACATAATGTGCTCCATCTTCATCTCGGCTTGCCTTATGTGCAAGTACCCCGTGGCATTCACAGTTTTCAGAAATATTCGCATACACAGCGTTCACGCCCTCCCATTCATCTTCTTCAAACCGATCCTCAAGCAAACACCCTCCTACTATATTCTCTGGGTTAAGTTCGTCCAGAGAGTCTAGTATTTTATAACAGATCTTTCCGCGACCATACTCGCCATTTTGTGGCCGCGTATAAACACCAATTTTTCCATCTGAAAGTCCAACAAGATGTATGTTTTTCATTCCTTCGGGGCCTTTTGTAAATTCCTGAAGTTCTTCCGGAGACTTACCACGATAAAAGATTTGCCTTAGACCAAGCAGTTTTGTCGGGTCTGTCTTATCCCAATCGGCCTGCACCATACTTAATATAAGCTCATCGCCTATACGAACAAGGTCGGGGTCTTCGCCATCAAATTTCGGCAACCGATCAACAACCCGAAATGTCCCTAAAGTACTCTCGGTAAAAAACATAATTCTGGCATCGGTGGCGTTTTGCCTAGATTCAACTCGTGCTGCCAACAACAAACTCCCGTCAGAATTCTCTAACACCGCCGGGTTATAAACATCCCTGTCTTCCGACAACCCTTCAAATTTAAGAATGATGCCTTTCTCTCTTTCCCACATCTCGTATGTTTTTTCCTTATTTAAATTCATAACTAGTTTATTATACAAAATTAACAACTAATGTCCATTGCCCACACAGGAGTGCGGGACAAAACCTTTTCACCACTGCGAATGTTGCGGATCTCGTTGAGCAGTTCCTTCCAGTAATTGCCTCCGCCCAGGGTAACCCCTCACACTTAAATGTGGATAACTGAAAAGAAATTCTTGCAAAATAATGGTAAAATATGGATATGTCCAGAGTTGAATTATCTAAAACAGAGATTAAAAAACGTCTAATTCGTCTCCGAAACATTGAATTTCTGTATGAAAAACAAAGATTAAAGATCCGGCATCTACGGGATGAAAATAGAGAACTGAGGCAAGAAATCAAGAGACTTAATGTCATTGTGGCTGATCAACAGAAAACCATCGATGATATGAAGCTCCAAATCGAAGAGCTTCGAGTGATGGTTTTCGGGAAGAAAAAGAAATCAAAAGAAATCGATGACAACGATCTAACTCCTCCGACAGAGAAAGTGGAAAGAACTAGTGACTCATTCAAGAGACCAATACCGACAGAAGTGACGGAAATTAAGAATCATCCGCTCAACCAATGTGCCTGCGGAGCAAAGACAAGTAAAAAGAAAACAGTCATTTTTTACGAAGAAGATATTCCAATACCAGCTAAAAAGATTGTATTGAAACATATTGTGGAAAAAGCTTACTGCACAAATTGCAAAAAATGGAGTACGGGTATTCCGCTCCCGTCTGCTAAAGTAATTCTCGGACCGAATGTCCAAAAATACACCTGTTACCTATCCACCATCTGCAGGCTTTCTTTTTCTCAAATCCAGGAAATACTGCAAGACACCTACCAGATTCATATCTCAGAGGGAGAAATTGCCAAAATATTAAACCGAGAAGCAGTCAAGTTGAGGCCTTTCTATGAACAGTTGAAAGTGAAAATCCGGGGAGAACCGGTCATTCATTTAGACGAGACTAGCTGGAAAATATTCATGGGAGACGGATACACTCCATATTCTTGGGTGATGAGTGGCAGCATTTCCAAAGAGAATGTTTTTCTGGTTGGAAAATCAAGGGGTAAAGGCAATACGGAACATTTAATCGGAGAAGACTTCAACGGTGTTGTGGTGTCCGATGATTACGGAGTCTACCGAAAACTGAACAAGCATCAGCTGTGCTGGGCTCATTTAATCAGGAAGTTCAGAGATTTAGCCAAGTCCGGAGAACTGGATGAAAAAACTAGACTGCATTGTAAAAATGAATACCAAAAATTGTGTTTGATTTACGAGGATTTGAAACAAAATCGAAAGATTGAAAAATATGCGGGATTTTCTGAAAGATTGACTAAACTTTCCCGCCTTAGAAAACTTGATCCGCAAAAACTGATTCGCGTGAAAACAACACTCGTTAAAAACATTCCTAAATATCTGACCTGTCTTTCTGATTCCAGAATTCCGCTCACCAACAACCAAGCCGAGAGATCGTTGCGGCATCTTATCTTAAAACGCAAAATATCTTTCGGCTCTTTGACTAAAAGAACGGCGGACAATCTAGCAATACTGCTCTCTGTTTTGATGTCGCTCAGGCAACGATTTCAATCCAATTTCTTTTTAGAGTATTTGAGGGTGTGAGGGGTTACGTTTAAAGATAAAT
>JAHXGM010000004.1 GCA_019923605.1 Candidatus Nealsonbacteria bacterium
TTTCCATTATCTGATCCAAGATCAAGCACTTTTAAACTATCTAGATTAACCCCTTCTTCTTTTCTAAGAAATTAAGATAACACATAAGATCACTTCTTAGCTCATCTCCCATTTTTAATAATTGAGAATTTTGATACTTTTGTTCCCATGCTTTTTCTTGAGGCATATCTATTTTCTATCACTTAATTCATCGTCTTCTTCTGTTATAAAACCGTGAACCTGACTACTCCATAAATCAAAGTATAGTCCGGATTTTTGGATTAGCTCTTTATGAGTCCCCATTTCAACTATTTCTCCTTCTTTAAATACAATAATTCTATCCATCTTTTGAATGGTTGATAGGCGATGAGCGATAACTATTGTTGTTCTGTCTTTAATTAATTCTTCAAGAGCATTTTGTATTTTCTTTTCAGCAATAGAATCAAGTGAACTTGTCGCTTCATCTAAAATTACAATGGGAGCATTCTTAATCATGGCACGAGCAATTGCGATTCGTTGTCTTTCCCCGCCCGATAATTTAATTCCACGTTCTCCAACAAGAGAATCGTATTTCATAGGAAGCGCATCTATGAATTCATGGGCATAAGCTCTTTTTGAAACATTAACAACTTCTTGAAAAGTTGCACTCGGTCTTGCATAGGCAATATTATCCCGAAGTGATCTATGAAACAATGATGGGTCTTGAGGAACATAAGCTATTTTCTTTCTTAATTCTTCTTGTGAAACCTTAGTTATATCTTGCCCGTCTATTGTGATATTTCCCCCTTGGATATCTACAAATCTTAGAAGTAATTTAATAATCGTTGTCTTTCCGGCTCCTGAGTAGCCAACTAAAGCAACTTTTTCGCCTGGTTTTATAAATAAGTCTAATTCATTGAAAATAACGTTATTTTGATCGTAAGCAAAAGTAACTTTATTGAATCTAATATCCCCTCTTGTAACAAAAAGTTTTTCTGGTTTTATAGGATCTTTGACTCCCGGTTTTCTGTCAAAAATTTTAACCATTTCATCGGCATCGGCTATAGCAGAAGATATTTTTATAATATTCCTACTTATTGACCAAACAATATTAAAGCTTGTTAAAACATAAACTTGTACTAAAACAATGGTACCGGTAGAAACAGAGCCACTTTTCCATAGATTGATTGCAAACCAAATTATTACAATATTAAATATAGCAATTATGAATCCTTGAATCATTCCATCCCAGAATACCTGTTGCATCCATGCAGCATATCTTTTTTCTTGCTGATACGAGGTAGTCTTAGCAAAATTCTTTGATTCTCTTTTTTCAGTTGCAAACATTTTAACAGTAAAAATATTAGAAACAATATCTGAATAATGACCTGTAGTATAAGAATCAGCCTCAGCATTAGTGAGACTCTTTGGTATTTGCCATCTCACTAATATTCTAACTATCACTCCATAAAATCCAATCCAAATTAAAAATGCCAAACCAAGTACTGCAGAATGATACCAAAGAACAATAAGTGAACTCAAAAGAGTAATTCCACTCATCCATATTTGGAAGATAAATTGATCATGTAAAATTTCAAACGCATGTATAAAGCGCTTTGTTTTAGCAACAAGGCCACCCACAAAAGTGCTTGAGAAAAAAGTGTATGAATGCCTTTGTAGTTTTTCTAGGGAATAATCGTAAAGTTCTTTTAGTATTTTACTTTGAGTTTTAACCAAAAGATAATCACCTAAACGATAAAAACAATTATATAATATAACTATGAAAACCAGTGAGATTAATAGAAAATTTAATTGCTGGTGAGCATTGGGTGGATTAACTGAAACAATATCAACTATCCCCTTGTATATTAAAGGAACAATAACATTTGTTGATATAACTCCTAATCCATATGAAACTAAAATAAGTGCCTGTAACCAAGTGTACTTTTTTAAAAACTTCCAATAATGACTAAATATAGACTTATAATTCATAGCTTAATGTTTAAAGTATAACAAAACATTCCATAAACAACAAAAAACTAACGCAAAGCACTAACTATAGACGCATTTGATAGAGGCACCAGCTAAGTTTTTCTGCACTAACGAAATTAAGATTTAAAAAAAATATCAGAAAGAAAAAACTAACAATGACTTATGATAATGGATCTGCTTTTACTGATTACGAACTCATAAAAAAAGAAAATTGAGAATCAAAATGTTTTACTTTGGAATAGAATCCAGGTTTATCCATAAAAAAGACTTTTGATTACCCCTTTTTTCTTACTTAGAGTTTTCTAAAAGTTCAAATACTTTTTCATTTTGTAGAAGGTCCTCAATGTACACCTTCAATCTTTCAATGTCTAATTCTTTTTTAGTCTTTGGGTCATGGATTCTATTAAGATATGACTCTGATTCCTTTTGAACTTCTTCTTCAGAAACCTTAACGCCCTCTTCCTTTGCAATTTTCTGAAGTATGAGAGCTGTCATAATTCTTTTCTTAGCTCTATCTTCCCAGTCCTTCGCAATCTCTTCTTTAGTTTTTTTGATTTGCTTAAGGTAATCTTCAATTTTCATTCCAGACTGACTTAGTTGATGTTCGAATTCATGAAACATATTATCTATCTCTCTTTCTATCATTATTTCTGGAATATCAACTGATGATTCTTTGCCTATCTCTTCAATAATCTTTACTCTTAGTCTCTCTTTTTCTTTCTGTTCTTTTTCAAGCTTTACATTTTCTTCAATCTTTTTATTAAGATCATTAGGATTAGTAAAATCTCCTAAAGATTTTGCAAACTCTTCATTTATTTCCGGAAGTTGTCTTTCGTAAACTTCTAATACTTTAACATCGAAATCAATGTCTCGCTCATTTCCATCTTGAGGATTTGGCATCTTAACAGTGATGGTCTTCTCTTCTCCCTTTTTCATGCCAATTAATTGTTCCTCGAAACCTTGAATGAATTTTTTCTCTCCAACTATTATCTTGGCTTTTTCTCCTTTTATACCTTCTTGATCCACACCATCTAATTTGCCAGAAAAATCGATTTCTACCTCATCACCATCCTTAACCTCTCTATTTACAAGAACAGTTTTAGCTCTAGTTTTTCTTATAGTATCTAATATTTTTTCTACTTCTTTTTTTTCAACCTTAATTTCCTTTTTATCTTTAAGAGATTTCTTAGCAATGCTTTTATAATCAGGAAGCTTTACTTCCGGTAATACAGAAACAGTTGCTTTGTAAACAAAAGGATTATTGGGAGTAGATATAATGATATCTATTTCTGGTTGAGAAATAATAAAGAGCTCACTCTCTTTAATAACCCTAGGATAGGTATCTTCAATTGCATCATGAGTTGCTTCGTGCCAAATTTTTTCTTTTCCAACATTCTTTTCCACGATATTTTTAGGCGCTTTCCCAGGTCTAAATCCTTTGATTTCTATTTTTGAAGATATTTTTTCAACTGCCCTATTGAAATAGTTGCTCATTTCTTCTATTGAAACAGTTACCTCAATTTCTTTTTTAGACTTTTCTTTATCTGAAATTTTAAAATCCATGAATTATTCTAATTTATTTTTTAATCACATTAGTAATTTAACATATATTGGAGATATTGCAAAAAAATGGCAAGACGGCAGACTACTCTCCTATAATTTGTACTTGTATATTTCTTGGTCTTGAGCTATCTAGTTCAACTAACATTATGTTTTGCCATTGGCCTAATTGCAGTTTGTTATCAATTAAGTTTATCGTGGCATTCATCAGTAAGTGTATTGCCTTACAGTGAGAATGTCCATTCATACATTCGCTATCACAAACATTTACTGTTCTCATTGAAAGGTTATCGTGTCGATATTCTTTTGACTTCGGAGAACATTCTTCTAAATTATCTTTAATGTCTTCAATTAAAAGAGGTTCATTTTCATTCACCATTAAAGCTGCTGAGGTATGAAGTATTTGAATATTAACCAGTCCGTTTTTTATTCCTGAATTGTCAACGAAATCTTTAACTTCATTAGTAATATCAATGAAGTCGTATTCTCCTTTTGTTTGGTAGTTAAATGTTTTGTTTAAAATTTTCATATTTATTTATATCTTTTAATAACAAAATTAGCTAAAAGATTCATTAATTCGTGCCATTCGTTTTTTGGAAGTGGCTCTAGAAAAGATTTTGATTCTTTAATATATTCCTCTCCCATCTTTTCCGCCATTTCTTTACTATTTGTTTTCTCAATTAATTCTATGGCTCTTTTAATGTCTCTCTTGAGTATCTTTTTATTAGATAGAATGTCTAATAGCTCTTTTTTGTCTTTATTTTTTAATTTTTCTATAGCCAGGAGTATTACAATATTTCCACCCTTACCTTCAACTATATCTTTACCTATTTGTTTTCCTAATTTTTTTTCATCTCCAAATATATCAAGGATATCATCTTGAATCTGAAAGGCCATGCCAAGATTCAATCCATAGCCACCTAAAGCATTAACTTCCTCTTTTGATCCGTTAGCTGATATCCCGCCTATTTCACAAGATAATTGAAAAAGAATTGCAGTCTTTTTCATTATCATTTCAAGATAATCTTTTAAAGATATTTCCTTAAAACGATTTTCTTGAATGTAAGGCTCATTTTCTTTCTCCTTTCGATCGTATAAGATATCAAGAATTTCTCCTTCTGTTACTAATTTTAATCCTCTTGCAAACATCTCTGATATTAGAATAGGATTCTTTGATCTTTGAGTAGCCTGAAAAATTGAAGAAGCATAAATCATAGCTACACATTCTGCTGTAGATTTACCAAGCTTTTTCCATAACGTCGGTTTGCCTCTTCTTAAGTAAGAATTGTCTATAATATCATCAATTATTAGAGTATAATTATGTAGAATTTCAATTCCTGCTGCAGGATAAATAGCATATTTAGTTTTACCGTTCAATAGATAGCACGCAGACAATAAAAGAGCCGGCCTTAATCTTTTTCCGCCGGCTGACAACTGATATTTAACTATTTCTGAAAATTTTTCATCAACACTTAACCCCAAAATCTCCTCTATTACTGGATCCACCACTTCCCCCAGTTCCTCCAGAGTCCTTAATAGATCTTCTGATTGTTTCTTTTCAAACATTTAATAATTTATTTAAGTCAAATTATACTGATTTTAGATAAAAAGACGAGCCATTATTGTATTAACAAGGACTTGTGAGAATAATTACATCTCTTTTTTTTCTTCTGATTCGGTATTTGTACTGGTATCTGACTCAGAAAAGAAACTATCTTCTTCCATCTTCTTATGCTCTTCAGCTTTAACCTCTTCCTCTTTCTTTTGATTCATAAGGTAAGCACCAGCAAGTAATGTAATCAAAACAATTAAACCAATGATTAATATATCCATAATATGTTTGAGATTATTTATTTTTTAAAATATCGACTTTACTCTAATGTATTGTCTTATTATTAACTACTTTTGTCAATAAATTTTTCCTTAAGTCTTAGGAATAATTCATAGATATCGCCTGCTCCCATAACAATTAAAACATCGTCCTTTTGATGAGTTTCTGTTGTGTATTTTTCAATAAGGTTAAAGGTTTTTTTACAAATAACATTTTTACTATTTACAGCACGCGCTAATTTCTTTGAATTAACTTTCTTTTTTATACTTTCCTTTTCTCGACCAGGCACAGTATATATCTCAGACAGTATTATTTCATCAATTGGCATTTCTTTTAATGTTTTCACAAAATCATTAAAAAGGCTAAATGTTCTTTCATATTGATGAGGCTGGAAAATACATCTTATTCTTTTCTTAGGAAACTTTTCCCTCGCAGCTTTTAATGTCTTTTCAATCTCTGTGGGATGATGTCCATAGTCAGATACCAGAGTTATATCTTTCCCCTTAAAAATTTCAAAACGACGCCAAGAACCTTTGTATAAAGATAGCCCCTGAAGAATGGCGCCTTTTTTAATCCCCAATATTAGGGCTGTTTCAAATGCTGCTAGAGCATTGTATAGATTGTGCTCTCCGGGAACTTTAATGATTTTTTTTATTTCTTTTGCTTCACTCTGCTTGATTGAATAATATTCAACTCCCCTTCTTTTATCTAGAATTTTATTAATATTTTCATCCTCTTTATTTGCAATAATGTAACCATTATGATGAATATTTTCTAAGTATTTAGAAAAAGCTTTTAATATATTGTTGATATTTTTATAGTAGTCAAGATGATCAGCTTCAATATTGGTCAGTGTTATTATCCTCGGATGATAATTCAGAAATGATTCCTTGTATTCGTCTGCTTCAATGACTAAATATTTTGATTTCCCCATTCTAAAATTACCATTGTCAAACTCCTTCATTTTTGTCCCAATAATTACAGTCGGATCTAATCCAGCATTTATTAGAATAAGGGCTATCATTGAAGAAGTTGTACTTTTGCCATGAGTTCCTGAAACAGCGATAGTGAAATACTTTTTAGTTATTTCTCCTAGTGCTTCAGGGTAAGTTTGGGTTTTTATTCCAAGACTAATTGCTTTTTTAAGTTCTGGGTTGTTTGGTTTAACAGCCGGGCTATAAATTACAAGATCAATATCTTTTGATATATTTTTAGCCGAATTATTTATAGATATTTTTACTCCCAACTTTTCAAGCTTTTCAGTAATCTCAGAAGAATTAAGATCTGATCCGCTAACTGTATTTTCTGTTGCAATAAAATATTGAGCAAGAGAAGAAACTCCGATACCTCCTATTCCAATAAAATGAACCTTCATATATTTTTTAGTTTAAAAGTTTCGACAACACTATATTCCGAACCCGTTTTTTTTAATATTGATTCCATTAGTTCTATAGAACCTATTTTAACATTAATATTAATTTTCTCCTTTATTTCAGGTCTTTCTTCTGGATCAATTTGCCTAAATTCCATTTGATTAATCCTGGCTAAAGTGATGTGAGGCAGATTTTTTTCCTTTTCAATCTTTATATCATTAATTTTTGTTTTTGCTATTTTTTCTTCTAGTAATTCCCTCAATTCAACCAATTCTTTTGTTTTTTTTACATTAGCCCATATAAAGCTATAACCATTGGGTGGTCCATAGGATATTTCTTCAATAACTAAATCTAAAGGTTTTGCTTGGTCGGTAATATTTTTAATTATCTCCTTACACTCTTCTATTTTTTTATCTGGTAATTGCCCTAAAAAAAGAAGGGTTAAATGAAGATTTTTTCCGTCAATCCATTTTGCAGGAATTTCCGGCCAATAACTTTGATGTTTTCTAAGATTTTCCTTTAATTCTTTTGGAAGATTTACAGCAATAAAAAAATTAGTTTTCATGATATTTCATTCTAACAAAAAAGGTGTTAGAATAAAAGCGATGAAATTTAGAATAAACCAAGATATAAAAGAAAGTATTGTTAACGAAATGAGAAGAGCTGGTTATAATTGTCTTGGGAGAGGCCAGAATAAAGAGGAATTTTCTTTTGTTAAGGCTCTGCAACCAGGTGGATATCCTAGGTTTCATCTTTTTGTTCGCTTTGACCAAGGAAAAGAGCCCCTCTTTAATTTACACTTAGATCAAAAGAAAGCTGTATACAAGGGAACTACTGCCCATTCTGCTGATCACGATGGTCCAGTGATAGACAAGGAAGTAACAAGGATAATATCTATTTTATCCTAATTGTAAGTCAAAGAATTTATTGATATAATCACGATGAAATCAGATAATAAAGAAACTTCAATACAAGAAATAGTTAATCACTATTTCTACACCAAAGGACTTACTTTGGATGAAATAAAAGAGGACGCAAAGAAGAAAAAGATAATATATTCTCGATTTACTAAACCCGCCAAACAATTATTAGATTTAGCCGGTTCGAAGACAAAAGCAAAATCAGCAATAGACACTGTTTCCAAATGGGCCGATTCAAGAAACTTGGACTATACCATAGAAACGGTAGTAAAAAAGTGGCTAGAGCTAGACCGACTAAAACCTAAGAAAGCAGTAAAAAAACCTTTTTATCGCGGACATCCTATGATATGGTCTGAGGCAAAGAAAAAATGGTTTGTTGTTGACGAAACCAATACTTGGCTTGAGTTCGCTGATGATGAAGAAAAAATAGAGTGGAAAATTATAAAATAATGATAAGAAAAATGAAAATAGTTTTTTTTGGTACACCAGAGTTCGGAGCAGATATTTTAAAAAATTTAATTGGTACTAAATACCAACCATCATTAATAGTGACTAATCCTGATAAGCCGGCGGGAAGGGATAAGAAAATAACTGAATCCCCTGTTTCAGAACTAGCTAAGGAACATAAAATACCAGTATTAAAACCCAAGCATATTAAAGAAATTCAAGGAAACCTTGAAAAAATTAAACCGGATCTAATGATAGTTGCGGCTTATGGTAAATTCCTGCCGATTGAAATGATTGAGCTGCCTGGATATAAGACATTAAATGTTCACCCTTCGCTCTTACCAAAATATAGAGGATCATCCCCTATTCAATACGCCATTCTTAATGGAGACAAAAAGACTGGGGTAACCATTATGTTAATTAACGAAGAAATGGATAAGGGAGATATTTTATCCAAAAAAGAAGTAACCCTTAAAAATGAAATCTACCCAGAGCTTTCAAAAAAACTATCTGATGTTGGATCAGATCTTTTAAAGGAAACCATACCAAAATGGATTAAGGGTGGAATAAAGCCCCAAAAACAAAACGAGAAAGAAGCAGTTTATACCAAAATACTTGATAAGTATGATGGTAAAATTGATTGGAAACAACCGGCCAAACAAATTGAAAGACAAGTAAGGGCGTTTAATCCTTGGCCTGGAACTTATGCATATTTTATATCTAAAAAAACAAATAAAGAAACTTTGATAAAGGTAATTGAAGCAGATATATTAGAACAGACTGAGGCTGGTCCTTTTGGTCTCCCCGGTAAAGTATATATGGCTCCAAACAGTAATTTGGCAGTTCAAACCGGTAAGGACTTTTTGGTGATTAAACGATTACAGATTGAAGGAAAGAATCCCATTGCTACTAAAGATTATCTGCAAGGGAATATAGATTTAATAGGAATAATATTAATATAAAGATATGATATCATCTAACGATTTTGAAAAAGGAATGAGGATAGTAATTGACAGTATTCCTTATGAAATAATTGAGACAAATAATATGTTTAAGGGAAGAGGTCAGTCAGTTCTACAAACCAAGCTTAAGAATCTTAAAAATGGAACTGTCCTGTCTCGAACCTTTCGTTCTTCGGAATCATTTAAAGAGGCCGAAATTGATAAAATGAAGGCTAAGTTCTTGTATAAGAATAAGAGTGGATATTTCTTCTCTAAAGATAACGACCCCAAACAAAGATTTAGCTTAACTGAAGATCAGATTGGCCCAGTTGCTAAATTCCTAAAAGAAGGCGAAACGGTTGAGGGTATTATTTTCGGAGAAGATATTATCAATATTGCTCCACCAATAAAAGTTATATTAAAAGTTACTGAAGCCCCTCCAGGAGTAAAGGGAGACCGAGTTCAGTCGGGAAATAAAATGGTAAAGATTGAGACTGGTGTTGAAATATCAGCTCCTCTCTTTATCAAAGAGGGAGATTTAATAGAGGTAAACACTGAGACTGAAGAGTACGTAAGAAGAATTCAATAAATAAATGACGGACCATGGCCGGGATATATTTTCATACCCGGCTTTATTATTTCCTTTAATTTTTCAAGGGACTTTTTCATCTGGTCATTTGATCCTCCAGGAAGATCAGTTCTTCCATAACCATTTTCAAAAAGAGTATCTCCGGTAATAATGAAATCATTGGCTATCAGGCAAATACTTCCCTTGCTATGCCCGGGTGTATGGACTACTTTCAATTCTCCATCGTCAAGACTTAGTAGTTCTTCATCTTTGATATATCTATCAGGCGTAATTCCAAGAAGATATAATAGTTCTTTTTCGCTCCCATGAGCCAATACAAGCGCGTTAGTGGCTTTTTTGATCTCATTTAGTACTAAAGTATGGTCAGGATGATAATGGGTTAAAATAATGGCTTTAAGATTATAGCCCTCAATTAATTTTAATATCTTTTCATAATCTCCCCCCGGATCAACAATAAAAGCATCCTTTTGGGATGCTATTAAGTAACAATTCGTATTTAACTCTCCGACCAGAATAGACCTTACTTTCATGCTCCAAATCCTGAAATACCTGACATTTTTTGAGCAGCTATAACTTGGATTTTTTTAATTGCTTCGTTTATAGAATCAACTAATAATTTCTCTTGCTCTTCTTTTGACAGAGAAGGGTTTATTGTGATTTCTTCAACCTCTAGACCACCGTTAATGATAACCTGAACCCCTAATCTTTCAACCTCTACTCTTTCCTTCTTTAGACTAGCTTGTAATTCTTTTAACTGTTTTATTTGTTTTAGTTTATCAAACATGTATTTTAGTTCCTTTAAATTTTTTATCTCTTAAAATATTCTTTAAATTTTTCAAATCTTTCCCATCAGCTACAATTACTTCTAATTTTTCTTTCTTTGCTAATCTAGCTGCTACTGGATCTACGGGCATTGATCTTCCCGGCCTCCAACGGGACGGAATAATTTTTAAGTAATCTTTCCACCTTATATCTTTAATCTTTACAGCATCCTCATTTTTAGATGGGTCTTTACTATAGACATAATCTGGTTTACCAAGAATCACTATCTTATCAATACCGAAATCTAAGGCGATTTGAACCGCAATGAAATCGGTTGATCTTCCCGGGTTCCACCCCGAAGCGATAATCACTGAATGTCCGTCAAATTCTTTAATTTTAAATCTTTCATTAAAAATGGAGGGTTCAGCCTCCTTTTTGAAAATTGCTCTTAAGAGATGAGCATTTAAATATGTTGCATGAATGCCGATCCAGTCTCTTTCTTTATTTGATACTCTGTTGATTAGAAGAGCTGCGTTTTGAAAATTTCTAGCGACATCACCTCCACCGGTGACAATAATAAACTTGTAACCATTCTTTATTTCTTTTTTTATTGAACGATAGAACTGACGAAGAAAAGAAGTATTGATCTCTTTGGGACAAATAATTGATCCCCCTAGCGCTATAACGATTCTTTTTGTTTTTTCCTCCATAAAAAAACGAGTTAAATTTTACTCAATTATGCTTATATCATTACTTAAGTTTCTTTACAAGTGACCAAATTTATAATGCTCTTTTTTACTGCTTATTTTCTTCATAAAATTAATATCTTTTTCTTTTAATAAATGAATACTCTCAAGCTTTGGATCTAAGTTAAATATTTTACCTAAGTATTGACCAGACGAAAGAAGTGGAATAAAGACGTAGTCAGCACCTTCTTTGTATAGCATCATAGCGTCTTCTTTTGTTTCGGCTCTTAGTATCACTTTTGGTCGTTTGGCTAATTTGCTAATTCCAGCAACCACATTAAGATTGTCTTCGATATTTGGACTTGTTGATATTACTGTTTTAGCATCTGAAAAATTAACGGTTTCAAATATTAATGGATCAATTACGTCGCCGTAAAGACAGGAGAATCCTTGTTCAGTTAATTCGGTAATTATATCTGGATTAAAATCAATAATTAATAAATCTTCTTTGGGAATATTATAGGCAATACTTTTTCCGGTTCTATCATAACCAATCATTATTATAGGCTTAGTAAGGTCAGCAAACGTAACATCTTCTCTTGTCTTACTTTTTTCAAAAAAAGATAGGAATGGTGAGAGGAAATTATAAATACCATCGGAATACATAATTAAGTAAGTGGAGGTTGTAATTGTTATAATTCCAACTGCGGCAATAAGAGCGACTACACTTTCATTAAGGTGGCCGATCCTTAATCCGAGGGCGGCTAAAATTAAACTAAACTCTGATATTTGAGCTACAGTAATACCACATAAAAAGCTTGTTCTTTTCCTGTAACCTAACCCTAATCCCATAATTATTATTACAATCAATGGATTACCAATCAGAATAAATAATGAGAATATTATTATCGGCAATGTGAGTGCCTGAAAATTATAAAAAATAATAGATGAGCCAAGGATAACAAAGAATATTAAGATGAAAAAGTCTCTTAATGGTTTTATTCTATTAGCTATTTGAAAGTGTTCTGATGAATTAGCTAGGGCTAGTCCGGCCAAGAATCCAGCCACTTCAATTGAAAAACCTATTCCAGTATAAACTCTTAACAAATCTGTAGCGGCTACCAAAGCAAAAACCCAAGCGAGACTTACTAAAAAGAGAAGTTCTTGTGATCTTGCTATCTTATGAAAAAGGTAAGGAAGGGCATTTCTTCCTAGTATTAACATTATACTAAAAAGAATTATTCCCATAAAAAAGGTTTCAATCAGCTGTCTTGGCGCAAAGTTACCGTCACTTCCGATACCAGCAAGGATAATTAACATCAGAATAACCACAAAGTCTTGAACAAGTAGAAACCCTATGCTTATTTTTCCATAAAGACTATTAAGACTCTTTTTATCTGAAAGAAGCTTAACTATGATAATGGTACTGGAAAAAGTTAAACAAACGGCAATATAGGCGGCATGAATAGTAGGAAAGCCCAAAACCATTGCGATAATGAATCCAAATATTGAAGTAAATAATATTTGTCCGAGACCGATAAATACTGATGTTGCTCCAACTGTCTTTAAAGATGTGTAATTCATCTCAAGACCAATTAAAAACAACAAAAACATAATACCAAGCTCTGAAAAGAGATGAAAAGAATCATTGTTTCCGAAACTAAAAAAACCGAACTGCCTTTGAATGAGTCCGATAATTATACCTGTTGCGATATAGGCTAATATCAATGGTTGCTTCAAGGTCTTTGCGATAATACCTAATAAAGCAGCTAAACAAATAATAATTGCTAGTTCAAATAATCCACCCATTTATTTATTTTTAGTTAAATTTTGAAGAAGAACTGTCTGTGTTGAAAAGGTCATTAATGTAATCATATAGTTGTTTATTATAGACGGAATATTTTAAAAAATCAAAATTTATCTATTTTATCGTTGTCAGAGAAAAAAGATTAATTAATTCTGGTTTTTTAGCATATTTTCCATGAAAAACAGCAACTACTTCATTTTTAGAAAAAACTTTCTTCTTTTTGAGATCTTTTATTATTTCTTTCGGTAAACAAAGGTCATTAAAATCTATAGTTGAATAATAGGAAGTTATTCCATATGACAAAGAAAGCTCTTCGGCAATTCTTTTTTGATTAGTTATAGCGATTGTTCTTATCTTTGTCCTAAATGATGAGAAAACCCTTGCAGTATATCCACTTTCAGCAAAGATTATAGCTGTTTTTATTTTTAGTTTATCTAAAATTTTTCGTTGTTCTACCTCTCTGGCAATTGCTCCAACCACAAACTCTGTTGGGCTAAAAATATTACTTTTCAACACAGGCGGGTTACTGTGATCTTCATTAAATTTTAATATCTTTGACATTTCAATAACTGACCTAACTGGAAATTTACCCATAGCTGTTTCCTCTGAGAGCATCACTGCGTCAGCTCCATCAAATACCGCATTAGCTACATCGGTTGCCTCTGCTCTAGTCGGTCTTGAGTTATTTATCATAGAATGCAACATTTGAGTTGCTACTATTACTGGCTTTCTGTTTTGTCTACATTTTTTAATTATTTCTTTCTGCCAAAAAGCTAATTTTTCAATTGGTATCTCTATTCCAAGATCACCGCGCGCTATCATTATCGCATCTGAAGCTTCAATTATTTCATCTAAATTATCAAGTGATTCTTGGTTTTCAATTTTAGATACTATTAAGGAACCCATCTCTCTTTTCTTAATTTCATTCCTTAGAGTAAAAATATCTTCTTTTGACGAAACAAAAGATAGCGCGACATAGGTAACATTATTTTTGGCAGCCGAATCTAGATTTTCAATGTCCCGCTTTATTAATGAAGCCAATTTAATCTTAGTCCCTGGAAAGTTAATACTTTTACGATTCTTGATTAATCCCCCATCAATTACTTTTGCTTTCAAGATACCTGACCTTGATTCTATTACCTCTAGCTCAATCATTCCATCATCAATTAGTAATGAATCACCAGCCCTAAGGCCCTTTAAGACCTTTTTATCCGATATGGCTATCTTAATATCTTCGGATATAAAGTCCGAAGCAATTAGAATAACATCTCCTTTTTTAACTTTGATATTCTTTTCTTCTCTAGTTTCAATTCTTATTTCATTTCCTTGCAAATCAATCATGATACCAACATTTTCATTCATCTCATTAGCTATCTTTTGAACCCGCTTTATTCTTTCGTTGTGCCAGGCTACATCAGAATGCTTAGTATTGAATCTAAAAATATTAACACCAGCTAGCATTAATTCTTTTATCGTAGAATTACTATCTGATGCGGGACCAATGGTCGCAACTATTTTTGTCTTTTTTTCTAATTTCATTATGTTTTGATTATAGCAAATTAATTTATAAATTCACATCTTTTAATACCTTTATTTTTTCAAATAAAATATCTCTTTTTTTCCTGTCATATATTGCAGCTGCTGGATGGAAAAAAGGAACTATTTTAATTGCACCATAGCTTGTTTTAACTACGAACACTTTTCCATGAATAATGGTTATAGGCTTTATTTCATTTTCTAGACCGAATTTAGTTAAAATATATTGAGCAGAAAATCTGCCCAAAGCAACTATTATTTTAGGTTGAATTATATCTATTTGGCGATCAAGAAATGGAGCATATATACTTATTTCTTCCGAGCTAGGATCTCTGTTAGAGGGTGGCCTATCTTTAACAATATTTGTTATGTAAATATTTTCTCTTTTTAATTCAATAGACTCCAGCAACTCATCTAGCACTTTTCCAGCACTTCCACAGAATGGCTTACCTGTACGTGCCTCGTTTTTTCCTGGAGCCTCCCCGATAAACATAATTTTAGCGGAATAATCCCCTTCGCCTATTACCGGAAAAGCATTTTGATTAATTCTCTCTTGATATAGGGGTGATTTTTTAAGATTAACCACCTCTTTTTCTATTTGATTTAACAAATCAAGTCTATCTTTTTTGTTCATGATAATATTTTACCTAAACCATGTTATTTTTACTATTTAATTTTCTCCCAATCGATTAACAAAAACTCTTAATTCTTTATTGGTCAGATTGTTCTTAATTTTTGTTTTTATTTCTTTAACAGATAGTTCAAGCTTCTTTTTGCTTAGACTGACCTCTTCTTGTATTTGACTAACGGTTTTCTTGTCTAGCCTCATTTTTAATATAGTTTTCTCATCTTCATTTAAAAACTCTTCATGGTCAATTTTCTTAATAATATCCTTTGTGTCAATTAGGTAATAAAGGTCTTTTTCTTTTCTTTCATCTAACCCAATATATTCTGCTTGGCCGGATATGACTCCCTCATAACTTCTGCACCAAAAACATTTATGATATTTAGAATCACAGGAAAAATTACCAACATCAATTTTATTTTTCATTTCAAAAGCCTTTTTCCTTATCAATAACTCAGAAAACTTGGTTGAATTTATTTGATTAGCTCTGGGCTCATTATCTTTATCGAGATACCAATAGCTTAATTTTTTTACTTTTTGATTATAATTTTTTTGAGCTAAAAATTGATAAATAGGAAGTTGTAGAGAATTTTTTCCTTCCATACTTCTGCCAGTTTTAAAATCTATAATATGAAAAGTGTTGTCAGGAAGAATTTCAATCCAATCAAAAGCTCCTACTAGCTCAACCCCATCAAAAAGATTTATTTTCATTAAATCGTCTTCTTTCTTGAATGATTTCTTTTTCAATAACTCTGACCGCTGAACTTTCTTTATCATTAACTCCCCTCTTTTCCTAAACTCGATTTCTTGTTTTTCAGAAATAAATCCTCCACGTCGCCCACTATAATTACTCCAAACTTTATCAAATTTCTTAAGTAAGGATATTTTTGATCTTCTACTTGGAGAAAAATTAACTACCTCATCAATGGTGTCATGAACCACTGAACCCAAAGAAAGATAGGGATTTACTATTTGAACCCTATTGCCAGTTTTGGGATTTCGATAAATATTCTTGAAATAATAAAGACGAAGGCAATTATTGAAATCAGTTATTGATGAGTGAGATACTCTTAGGTTTTTTTTAGGATCCATATTCAGCGATACATTTATTCATTACCTCAACTTGACGGTTGTATTCATTAATTAGAGACCTTTGCTGGTTAATCAGTTCATTATATTGGTTAATTAAAGAATTATACTCCCCTATCTTTTGATTATTCCTTGGTATTGTACTTTCAATCTCTCTCTTAAGAGTATTCATTTTTTCTTGAAGTGAGGCTAATTCAGCCTCTTTTTTATTAATACTAACCAAGAGGCTTTCATTAATACTTGGACATATAGACAAGGGGAGTCCAAATATTTGAACTGCAAACCATACTTCCCTGTTATTCATTACTCCTCTTTTTACAGCCACTCCCATTTCAATATAATTTGGATTAACTATATTCTCTCTATGACCAGGACTATTCATCCAGCCGATAACTAGCTCTTTGTCATCAAGAAAGTCCCCCATAGCTAAATTTTCTCCTACGATTATAAATTCATAACCAACTCGTGTGGCCAAATCAGCAACTCCTTCGCCCGTAGGAGATTCATGGTCAAAGTACTGGCGGTCAATCATATCGTCTACCTTTATTTCTGCTGCACGGTCTAGCAATTCGTTTGTTAGGAATATATCCAGTTTATGATCTATTCTTTGCTGATTTGTTAAATCAAAAACCCCGGACTTAGTAAGTACCCCGGGATCATTTTCTCCAAACTTAATTAAAGGAGCAGGATGAACCACATCTCTTCTGAAGTCATCGCTACTACCAAGAATTAAAAAATAGAATCCTCCGATAACGACAGACAAAAATAAAAGACTGACTAGGGTGTTCTTTAAATTTCTCATACAATACTATTCCTCTGGATGTTCTTCTTTTTTTGACTCCTCTTCTTTTGAATCCCCTTTACCCAAGTGCATAGCCCAATAAACCATAAATATGGCAAAGATTATTATTAATCCGCTTAAAGGACTAGGAACTCTCCATGTCCCTACTAATATTGGCCACTCAAAAGTAAGTCTTAAAAAATGGAAAACGGAAATGAACATGAAAGTTAAGGCCGTGACTATAAAAAAGAATGGTTTGGTCATATTTATAAAGTTAATTATTAATAAAATATTATCATTATTAATATTAAATGACAACGAAGAAAATAATCTCCTAACCTTTTGACCCAAAAAAGGCCTGAGATAGATTTTTCTTCCTATTATAATTAAGAGAAATCCATCTAAATATCATGGGTAATGGAAAAACTTGAAACAAAAACCCCAAAACTAAAAAGACCGATAGGATACACTAAATTAAGTCCTTAAATACTTTCATCAGTCTAGCTATCATTAGCTCTTTTGTAAAATTAGAGAAAACAAAATCGTTTGCATTCTTAATTATATCCTCTCTTCTTTTCTTGTTATCCAATATATCCATTACTTCTTTTGCAAATTCTGATTCTTGGTGAATAACAACCGAAGCTTCTTCAGGGTAAACTTCTTTTTGAATTGGTGAATCCAGTGCAATAACAGGAATTCCCGCTATCATAGCTTCTCCAATAACAAGCCCTTGTGTTTCAGTCTGTGAAGAAAAGACAAAGGCATCACAGGCTCCATAGACTTTCTTTGTATCTTCTTTAGAAAGAGGTCCAGTAAAAATGACCCTATCTTCTAGTTTTAATCTTCTTGCACTTTCCTTTGCTTCATCAATGTCACCAGGACCAACTAATAGTAATGTAGCGTTATATTTAACATTTTTTATGTCTTTCATCATGTTGAGCAAGACATCAAGATTCTTTTCCCTTGATATTCGGCCGACATAAAGAAGAATTTTGTTATCTGATGGTATACCATAAAGCTTACATAACTCCTCTCTTTTAATTGGTTCCTCGGGCATTTCTATTCCGGTTGGAATTACATTGATTGGCTTAGTTACTCCATATGCTTTTAGTTTTGTTTTCATGACTTGGCTCGGAGTAATAATGGCATCCATTTTGTTACAAACTGACTTAGATCTTCTACACATGATAAAAGCACCGAATTTTCCAGCATAGAGCTTGCCGTATTCTTCTACCATTGTATGGTAAGTTATTACTTTAGCTTTATCACTTTTAAGCATATATCGCTCAAAAGCATTTGTGCCCCAAGTTAAAGTATGGAGCCAATAAACATCTGGATTAAACTCTTGAGCAATTTTCTTAATTTTAGCATAAACACCAATCCCAAATGTTCGCTCTTCTTTTCCAATAAGAGCTCCGATGATGCCAATTAAAGCTGATGATGGAATAGGAAAATGTTCAGTTCTAAATTTGCCCACACCATAATCTGGAGAAATAATCCTAACTTCCACCCCTTTTTTAATGAGCTCATCGGCAGAAGTATTAATAGATGTAGTTACTCCATTATGCAATGAATAGGTCAACGAACAAATTAATATTTTCATTTTTTCATCTCTTTAATAATTTATAAACGTAATTTAATAATTATAATACTAGAAATAAATACTATCGACTAAGTTATTTTCTCTTTAAATTGATCTAAGGTTAATGAATTTTCAATATTAAAATTTCCTACTCGAATTCTTTTTAGTTCAGTAAGATAGCCCCCTATTTCTAATTCTTTTCCAATATCTCTGGCTAAGGATCTTATATATACTCCGGGACCAGTAACAATTTTTAATTTTAGATATGGATACTCATAATCAACTATCTCTATTTCTTTTACAATAACCTTACGAGAGGCTGGTTCTGGTTTTTCTCCCTTTCTAGCAAGTTTATAGGATCTTTCTCCAGATATCTTAACAGCACTAAAAGTCGGTGGTTTTTGTATTATTTCACCCTTAAAATCAATGATGATTCTTTTAATTTCTTTTAATTCCGGAGGATTAGCGACTTCAAAGGTAGTCTTTTCCCCTTCCTGATCATCTGTAGAACTTTCTTCTCCTAATTTAATCGTGGCCAAGTATTCTTTCTCTTTTTTTACCAAAGAAAACAATTTTTTTGTATTATTCTTACCTATCGCAATAACCAAAACACCCTCTGCTAAAGGATCAAGGGTTCCTGCATGGCCTATTTTTTGGATTCCAGTAATTTCTCGGAATTGATTGATAATATCATGCGAAGTTGGTCCCTTGGGTTTGTAGATTCCGAAAATACCTTCCATTTTATCTAATTGCTAAAAAAAGAATAAAAGCTATAAATAGGGTAAAGAATCCAGTGGATTTTATAGTATTGTCTGGCAGTTGAGACCATAACTCCAATTTCTTCTTAATCTTTCTTTTTGGCATAAAGATCAAGTAGATTCCTTTTATATATCCAATAATAGCAAAAGTAGATATTATAAATGGAACTGAGGCTATTTCACGATACTGCCAAATTAAGGTTGAAACAAATAATGCAATGAATCCCCAAACCCAAAAAGGAGCGAGGTATACTGAAAAGTAAACGACCCTTCTGGTTTTTTGTGGTAAATAAAAAGAAAGAACTGAATAGGTTAAAAGAATTAAGCACGAAAGATATAAAAAATATGTCATATTAAAATTTTATTTTCCAATTTTTATTAGGAATAAATTTCCTACGAGTTATTCTTGCTTTCTGTATTTTTCCAATTATGAAAGAATAGCAACGATTCTTACTACTTCCTATAGTATAGGCTCTCAAAATATGTCTAGGACTAATTAAGTCTTTTCCATAAACCAAATCCTCAACATCATCTCCAACATCTATTGTTATGGCATAGGGTCCTATTTCTCTCCAACCCTTAGAAGAATTTTCGGTGGCTGGGTAATAAATCTCGACCGTTTCTTTTCGCATCGCTGAATGTGCGATAATTTCCAGCAACACTCGATAGTCCATTATTTCAGATCTATCAAGATTATTATTTTATGACTATATTTTAGCACCAAAACCATATCTTAGACAAGAAGAAAGGATCCTTAGGTCCTTTTTATAGGAGGCTTTCTTTTTTCCTTGAATGGTTTATGTATAGTTCTTTTTTCTCCCCATCCTATAACACCTCCTTTGATAATAAGGCATCAATAATTGTAAATATTTTTAAACTAACTAAACTTTAATTTGATCCCAAACAATTTTAAAAATATATACTCCGGGAACAATAAATAGAACCCAAAGAATTAATATTATGTTTTGGAAAAATATTGGCCAATATTGGGCTATAATTATTCCAAACGAAACTATTGATAATTCATATAAAGACAACTGCCATTCTTTAAAGCTTATTGTTTTTGATAACATTTTATTAAAAGTTATTTTCCTTATTATACATTGATGGTGGTTTTAAGGCAAAAAAAAGAGAGGGTTATTTTAAACCCTCTTTGAAAACTTGCGGAGCAACAAAAAAGAAACTGTCGACAGGACGCTAGCTATTCCCGTAGCAGAAAACGCTACGAGAACAGTCCCGTACAAACTTTTTTTCATCAACTCACCTCCTTTCTTTCAAAGATGAGTAATTATAAAATATGTTAACATTTTTGTCAAGGCAAAAAGGTAATGTATACACACATATGGCGGATTCTGCCGAGAAAAGTATAATCTCGGTATATGTGTACAAATATGCCAAAAACAATAAAAGAGGAAAGATTAAGATGGATACTTCCCATCTATAACAAAGAAGTAAGTATTACGAACGTCGCCAAAATATGTCTCTACGGTAAAAGAACATTGGAAAGGTGGCTGCATGATTACAAGATATACGGAGAGCAAGGATTGGAACCAAAGTCCACCAGGCCTAAAACAAATCCTAAAGAAACGCCCATCAGGATTAAGGAAAGAATAATTGAATCAAGAAAAGAGAAGAAACAGTGTGCCTTAAAAATAATGTGGGACTTGGAGGAAGAAGGCATAAACATCCATTATCAAACAGTACAGAAGATAATTAAGAAAGAAGGATTAACCAGAAGATACCGAATAAGGAAGATTAGATACAAGTATGTTAGAATACCTTTAAAGAGGGGCGAGCTGGTAGAGATTGATGTCAAATATGTCCCAGATAAGATAAAGAAACAGAGATATTATCAGTTTACAGCTATAGATTGCGGCTCGAGGTGGAGGTATCTACAAGCATATGAGGACGTATCCAATCTCAGTGCAATAAAGTTTTTGAAAGAACTAATTTCTATTACTGACTTTGAAATTAAAGCAATTAAAACAGATAATGGATCTTGTTTTACCAATCGGTATACAGGCTACAATAAAAGCACAGACCCCCTGAATCCGAGACTGCATCCTTTTGATATACTATGCCAGGAATTGGACATACCTCATTATTTGATTGACCCAGGCAAACCTCAACAAAATAGTTTCGTAGAACGTTCTCATAAGACAGACCAAGAAAAATTCTATGATGAAACTGAATTTAAGTCTTTTGAGGATCTAAGATATAAGTTAAGGCTGTGGAATATGGAGTACAACGATACAAAACATTGCGGACTTAATGGAAAAACACCCAATGAAAAGCTTCAATTAAAAGTGTTAAAAGTGGTTAGTTAAAACACTAAAAGATCTTCAACAGTCTTAACTATACCATCTGCACTGATACCATAATTATCTTTTAGTAAAAACTGGGGACCATGCTCCACAAATTCATCAGGTATTCCAATCATCTTTAAATCAACCTGTATTTTACTATTGGATAAATGAGTTAATACAGAGGAACCAAAGCCTCCTCTTAATACTCCTTCTTCCACAGTGACTATCTTGCCAATACTATTTCCAACCTTTTCTATTATTTCAAAATCAAGCGGCTTAATAAATCTTGCATTAATCACCATTGAATCAATTCCCTTTTTTTGAAGTATTTCAGCTGCTTTAAGCGAGGGGTAAACTGTATTGCCAACTGCAAGAATGGCAACATCTTTTCCTTCTCCAAAAGATTCCCATTTCCCAACCTTTATCTCATCTCTTTGGTAGCACATGCTCTCCATTTTCTCTCTTGGGTATCTTATCGCAACTGGAGAATCACATTTTACAGCAAGTCTCATCATTTCCTTTAACTCTTCGGTATCTTTTGGAGACATGAATATTAAGTTAGGAATATTGGAAAGAAAAGAAATGTCAAAAACACCGTGATGAGTCGGACCATCTTCTCCAACTAAACCAGCTCTATCTATCGCAAAGATAACTGGAAGATTTTGAAGACAAACATCATGAATAATTTGATCATATGATCGCTGAAGGAATGTGGAGTAAAGTGCAACAACCGGTTTTATACCTCTAGTTGCTAGTCCAGCCGCAAAAGTAACTGCATGAGATTCAGCAATACCAACATCATAAAATCTATCGGGAAACTTTTCAGCAAACTCAACAAGACCCGTTCCCTCTTTCATGGCTGCTGTTATTGCTACTATATTTTCATCCTTTTCTGCTAACTCAATCATTGAATCACCAAAAGTATCACTAAAAGATACACAACCCTTTTTTGTAGAAGAACATTGAATACCTGTCTTAACAACAAATGGCCCCATAGCATGATAGGTGCAGGGATCATTTTCAGAGAATTTATATCCCTTTCCTTTCTTAGTTACAATATGTACCAAAGTCAGCTTATTACCATCTCTGGCTTTCTTTAAAGTTTCTATTAATAGGGTAATATTGTGACCATCAATTGGTTGAATGTACTCAAAACCAAGGTCTTCAAACAATCCGCCTGGCATAAAAATATTCTTAGGCGAATCCCTTTTTTTGGTAATTATTTCTATATCCTCTCGTATTTTTAATAATTCTTGTGAAATGTTTTTATAAAAAGTTCCTGTGATAACTTTACTTAAATAAGAGGAAAGTGCTCCAACATTTTTAGAGATGGACATTTCATTGTTATTCAAAATAACAATTAAATCCTTACCGAGATGACCCGCTTGATTTAATCCTTCGAATGCAAGCCCTGAAGTTAATGCCCCATCACCTATAACAGCAATAACCTTTCCCCCGTCTCCTTTAAGATCTCGTCCTACTAAACTTCCAAGAGCAGCTGATATCGATGTTGAGCTATGACCAGTTCCAAAGGAGTCATGTTCACTCTCTGATATCTTTGGAAAACCGGATATACCCTTATTTCTTCTTAAAGTATGAAATTTATCGTATCTTCCTGTTAAAAGTTTATGAGGATATGATTGATGACCTACATCCCAAATTATCTTATCTTTTGGTGAATCAAAAACATAATGTAAGGCAACAGCTAATTCAACCACCCCCAAATTAGAAGCAAGGTGTCCCCCATTTTCAGAAACTCTTTTAATAATTACATCTCTTAATTCTTCAGATAGATCTCCCAACTCTTTATTATTTAACAATTTCAAATCATTTGGAGATTTTATTCTTTCAATCATAATATACCGCAAAAACTAAATTATAGCCCAGTTGGAGCATCAATAAAAAAAGTTTTAACTTTAAATTTTTTCTTAACCACATCTGCAAGAGCTTTTACTCCAGTTGTCTCGGTAGCATAATGCCCCGCGAATATAACATTAATTTTAGCATCTTTTACTACTTCAAGAATATCAGCTGCATCTCCGGTTATAAAAAGATCTGCCTCTTTCTTAATTGCTTCAAAAACAAGAAACGGAGCCCCCCCACTAACAATTGCGATTCTCTTTATTTTATTCTTCCCTCTTTTTAATATAATTGGTTTTGAATCTATTGTCTTTTCTAGTTTTTTAACTATTTCTTCAACGGAAATAGGAGATCTTTCTCCAATCCATCCAATACTTTGTCCTCCATAAGATCCCATAGAATCTTTTATTTCTACCCCCAGTATCTTCATTAATTGAGCATTATTACCAGACTTAGGATGAGCATCAAGCGGTAAATGAGAAGTATAAAATGAAATATCATTATCAAGTAAAAAAGAAACTCTATCTTTCATCCATCCCTTCATTGATGGATCTGCTTTTTTCCAAAAAATACCATGATGAGCAACAATCATGTCTGCTCCTTGTTTTTTAGCTTCCTTAAAAACATCCAGCCCTGCCGTTACACAAAAAGCAATCTTCTTTACATTATCTAATCCTTCTATTTGAAGACCATTCCAAGAATCATCTTCAAATTTAGAGTTATCAAGATATTTATCTAGAAATAAAACTAACTCTTTTAATTTTGCCATACCAGCATTTTACCATAGCTTCAAAAGAGATAAAAGCTTTTTGGACAAAAAAAGGCCTGTTATTTTAAACAGGCTTTAATAATAATTTATTACCTAATGATAAATCTTGAATTCAACACTGAAGTGCAACGATAGATTTTGAATAAAACATACCCGTGCGGTACGCTGGAGATAATTATAAACCAGTAACCAACACGAATATGTATACGCATTTTAACAGAGATGACCGATCTGTCATCTCCAGCTGCTTGAGAATGGGAGAATCGTACTCTTCCATAGGGGAAAGGATAGGTAAAAACAAAGGAGCCATCTTTAGAGAAATTCAACGGAACAAAGATAAAGATGGTGCATATGATGCTCGCAGGGCAGACAAACGAGCCAGAGAAAGACGAAAACATTCCAAGGTTAAATGCAGGAAAATAGAGAATAATAAAGATCTTTCTTTTAAGATAGAAGAAAGGATCGACCCCTTAACTTCTCCCGAAGTCGTAGCATACGAGCTTGGCATATCCCATGAGACTATCTACTCTTGGATTTACAGGTCTCGTCCCGATTTAAAACAACAGCTTCCTCAAAGAGGTAAAAAAAGAAGGCGTTATGGTTCAAAAAGAAGTAAAAAACAGGGATGGACACAGAATGTACGCTCTATCGATGAGAAGCCAGAAACAGGAGAATGTTGGGAAGGAGACACTGTAAAGGGTATTACCAAAGAAAGGTTGCTGACCCACGTAGAGCAGAAATCCCTCTTTACCAGAGTCGATCTGTTACCTGATGGAACAGCAGATGCAGTCCATGCCATTCTCAAAAAAAAGCCCCTCCCCGAGATTATCGTCTATGATAGAGGTCCAGAATTTGCTCTCTGGAAGATGATAGAAAGGGACACCGGAGCAGATATTTACTTTGCATATCCTTATCATCCCTGGGAACGAGGCAAGAATGAGAATACCAATGGACGATTAAGACGAGTATTTCCAAAGAAGTTTAATTTTAGTAAGATAAATCAAAGAGATGTGGACGGGGTGGTTTGGGTGATGAATCACACTCCGCGCAAATCTCTTTCCTGGCGTACTCCTTGCACAGTATATGGTAAGTGTTGCACTTCAAGCTAGAATTCAAGAACTCCTCTTTTTTAGCTTATATACCTCCGCACCTCTAGCTACTTTAAAAGGCATCTTAACTCCAATTTCCTGACTCTTTATCCCTTTTACTACTTTCTTGTTATTAATCTCCATTTCAGAAGCAACCACCTCCTTAATTCCTATATCATCTCCAATTATAATGATTCGATCCCCTTCTTGTAATTCAGAAACTAATTTAATAGTTATAGCTCCTACTTTAGGATAAAATTTAATAACTTTTCCAACAAAAACTTTTTCAATTTCTGAAGCTGAACTATCGACTTGAGAGAAATCAGATGGAAGTGGTTTCCCTAAAAAGAAACCGGAAGAAAAGCCCCTATTATAAACACCTTCTAGCTCCTTCATTAATTCTATGGTTCTTTCTTTTGTAAGTTTAGTGTCAATTGCCTCTCTGTAAACTCTAACAACCGCATCAACATATCTTGAATCCCTATTCCTTCCTTCAATCTTAAATGAATGAACTCCTATTTTCTTCAATTCTTCTACAAAGGGTAAAACACAAAGATCTTTGGCCGACATCACCTTACTACCTTCTAATGTTAACTCATGACCAAGCCCTTCTTCTTTTATAAAATAACTTCTTCTACAAGGCTGAAAGCATTCTCCTCTATTGGCAGATTTATTGTACAAAAACTGACTGGTGAAACATCTTCCTGAAACTGAAACACACATCGCACCATGAATAAAGACTTCAACTTCAAGTCCTTTTATTTTCATAATCTCTTTTACTTGCTTTAAATTCAATTCTCTAGCAAGAACCACCCTTTTTGCTCCCAGTTTTTTATAAAATTTAGCCGATAATGTATTTGCAATTGATGCTTGAGTTGATATAAAAAATGGAACTTTATGCTTTTTACAAAATTCAATAACTGCAAGATCCCAGCAAATTATTGCATCAACTTTACCCTTCACTTTTTTAATGGTTGATTCTAATTTCTTCAATTCTTGATCATAGATTATTGTATTCATAACTAAATACATTTTTGGCTTTCTGGGATAAGAATCGCAAATCTTTTTAATTTTAGGTAAATCAGATATTTTGAAGTTCCTTTTACCAGCTCTCATTGTGAAATCATTGACACCGAAATAAACGGCATCAGCTCCCGCTTTACAAGCTGCTACCAGCATAGGAATATTTCCAACCGGAGCCATTAATTCAATTTTTTTATTTTTATTCATATTTATTTACTGGATTATAGTTAATTGGTATGAGTAAATCCCCTAGCACCTAAGCCCTATTTTTGATAAGAATCAAGAATACGATCCAAGATAGACTTTTTATTATAATTTGGCTCAATACCATCATCGACTGTTATAACAGATTCATTTTCTTGTTTATAATTATTACTATCTATTTTTGAAGAAACATTAAGGGGCTTAATGAACCTAGAAAGCTCGTTATAGTAACTCTCATTACCTCCTCTCTTGGCCTCAAACGGAAAAGATAGGTATAATTCTTTCCTTGCCCTCGTTAAAGCTACGTAAAATAGTCTTTGCTCTTCTGCTACTTCTTCAGGAGAATTAAGAGCGAAGCTAATGGGCAGAACTCCTTCCGCTACGTTCATTATAAACACTGCATCCCATTCAAGACCCTTAGCAGAATGAATGGTAGTTAAGGTAACCGGCTCTTGATCCTCAAAAGATGATGCGGTATCAAAAATTCCCTTTTCTGGGCGATCAATGGCAAAATCAGCGAGAAAAGTATCTAATGAAGAATATCTATTGCTAATTTCTTTAATCACCTCAAGATCATTCAAGCGAATATTCCAATCATCATAATTATCCTTCAATAACACTAAATAATATTCCATTATGGTCTCCAACTGTTCAAATACTTTTAATTCATCTTTTGACGCTTTCTTTAATATAAAAGATAATCGCTCTAATTGTTTTTCATATTTATTGCCCCTATATTGCGATGATAAATGATCAATGATTTCATCAAAAGAAGATATTTGAAAAACATTTACTAAAATATTTTCTGCGGTTTTGGGACCAACTCCAGGAAGCATCATCAATATTCTACTCCAAGCTAATTCATCTCTACGATTTGAGAGAACTTTTAAGTGGGAAAGGAAATCTTTCACGTGGGCCATTTCATAAAACTTGCGCCCACCGACCACTTGATAGGGAATCCTCATTTTATCTAACTGAATTTGTAATGATATTGAAATGAAGGCTGATCGGAAAAGAACTCCTTGGTTTCCCAAATTAACTCCCCCATCTCTTAAATCCCTTATCTTTCTTGCTATCCAATCTGCTTCTTCGTATTGATTTTTAAAATATTGAAGCTTTGGACTTCGACCAATTTCTTTATTGGCTGAAATTAAAACTTTTGAATATTTGTTTTCCATATTTTCAAGAACCGCATTAGCTACATCTAGGATTGATTGAGTGCTACGATAATTCTCTTCTAATGCTACCTTCTTACATTCTTTAAATCTTTCCGGAAAAATCATTATATTGTCATGAGAAGCACCCCGAAAGCTATAGATACTTTGAGCATCGTCTCCTACCACCACCACATTTCTATGATCTTTAGCCAATAAATAAGTGATGTCTCCTTGTAATGGATTAGTATCTTGATACTCATCTACCATGATATATTCATATTCTCGAGAGATTTTTTTTCTCATATCTTCATCTTCCAACAATATCCTAAGGTATGTAAGCAGGTCATCGTAATCTAAGTAATTCTTATCTATCTTATATTCGGCATACTTTTTTCTAATTTCTTCTACATCTTCATTATATTGGATGAAATAAGGGTATTGTTTCTTTAAAACTTCGGCAATTGATACCCCCTTATTTATCGATGAGCTAATAATTGATTTTAAAGTCTCTTTCTTGGGAAATCTTTTCCCTTTCTCAATTAATCCCAATGAATCAGCGCATCTACGCACTGCTTCTTCTGCATCGCTTTCATCTAGGACTGAAAAAGATTTGGGGAAACCAAAGAATTTAGAATTCCTTTTTAGTGTTTTATAAGCAAATGAATGAAAGGTTCCTCCATTTATTCTCTGGCATCTTTCATCACGGCTTGATGATCGAGAAAGCATTTCTCTTGCTGCTTTCCTGGTAAAGGTAAGTAAAAGAATTGATTCCGGCTTTACTCCTTCTTGAATCAAAAAAAGAGCACGGTATTCAATTACTCGTGTTTTTCCTGAGCCTGCTCCAGCCAAAACAAGCATAGGTCCATCCTTTGAAGTTACTGCTGTATATTGAGAGGGATTAAGGTCTAATTTAAAGTCAAACATATTAAACTAGGGCTAGTTTAGCATAACAAGAAAGAAAAAAAGGAGCAAATAGCCCCTACTTTTTTAACATAAAAAATACTAAAATCCTATTTTAGGACCATCTAAATTACCCGCTTCTTCTATTGAACCAAACTGACTCTCATATTTTTGAAGATTAATTTCAAGGGCTTTTATCATTCTCTTTAGATGACCCGGACTAACCACTACTCTTGAAACCATGACTCCGGTAGGAGGAAATACACTTAAGAAATCCAAGCAAAACTCTTCCTTTGAATGTCTAATTTCTATTACATTTGAATATAGCGCTTTAGCTACTTCGTCTGGAACCCTGATTTGAATCTTTTGATCATTATTCATATTTATTTTTTTTATTAATTTTTTCTTTTGTAATATCAATTAATCTATCAATCATTGCATCAATTTCCTCTTTATCTTTTAAATCCTTTAACTCCTTCCTTAGCACAATTTCCTTGATATTGACCATTTCCTTTTTTTTATTGTTATTATTCTCCCATGCTTTATAATCCATATTTTTCATTACCTCTTCCCATCTTTTTAAATCTGAAATTTCTGTTGAATATTTAACAAGATCTTCAGATGCCTCGTCTGCATTGGTTAACATTTTCATTAAAATATCTTTTGCAGTTCCTATACTCGGAGTTATTTTTCTTTTATACATTGCTCCACAATGTGGACAAGATGGTTTCTCTGGAATTTCCATGCCCGAAAGAGTGCTATTCCAACTATAAATCATTAAAGCCTCATACTCCTTCCTACAAACATGACAGACTACATTTTCTTTAGTAATTTTTGTCATTTTTTTATAATAAGTTTTTAATCACTATAACTAGTTTTTAATTTATTCTCTTTCTTAAACCTTTCAATAGCTAATTGAATTAGCTTATCTATTAAATCCTTGTATTTAATTCCGCTTTCTTCAAATAATTTCGGATACATACTTATACTTGTAAATCCAGGAATAGTATTAATCTCATTAATAAATATTGATCCGTCTTTTTTTAAAAAAGAATCTACTCTTCCCAACCCCTCACATGATAATACCTTAAATGTTTTAATGCTGACCTCTTGGATTTCTTTTGTTTCCTCATCTGACAACTTAGCTGGTATCTCTAAAACTGCTCCGCTATCATCTGTATACTTGGCTTCGTATGAATAAAAATCATGAGTTGGTATTACTTCTCCAGGAATGGATGCAATTGGATCTTCATTTCCTAAAACTGAACACTCAATTTCTCTTCCTTCAATAAATTCCTCAATTATTATCTTAAGATCATAATCAAAGGCATATTGAATAGCCTTTAAATATTCCTCCTTATTACTAACCTTACTCACTCCAACTGATGACCCCATATTTGCTGGTTTAACGAAAAATGGGGATCCCAATTTATTTTCAACTTCTTCGTATTCTAAAATGTTTTCCTCGGATTTAAAAACAATAAATTTACCGATAGGAAGTCCGGCATCGCGCAATAAACGCTTCATAATATCTTTATCCATTCCAACCGCAGAGCCTAACACACTCGGTCCAACAAAAGGAAGATTGGCTAATTTTAAAAGTCCTTGAACCGTTCCATCTTCTCCAAAGGGACCGTGTAAAACTGGAAAAATAACATCTAATTTGACTTCATCCTCTCCCCTAATATTTCTAAGTATCCCATCACTTTGAGGGGCAAGTATTACTGATTCACCAGTCTGATCCAAGCTCTTCAATTCTTCTTCTCCCTCAAAGAAGGAAACTAAATTAGGGTCAATGAACCATCTGCCTGATTTATCAATAGGAATCAGGACCGGATTATATTTATCTCGATCTATGGCTTTAAAAATGTTTCTTGCCGAACGTAAAGAAACTTCATGTTCAGGTGATTTACCTCCAAATAATATTCCGACATTTATTCTTCCCATAATCTTTATTATTAATTTTAGAACTTAATTCATTTTAACATAAAATAAAGGACTCGCAATAATATATTGCGAGTCAAATAATATAAATCTAAATTCTTATTTCTCTTTCTCTAGTATAGAGATGCTTTTAATTACTATGTCTTGATTAGGTCTATCAAATCTATCTCTTTCTACCTTTGATATTGCGTCAGCTACTTCTTGTCCGGATACCACTTGTCCAAAAATAGTATAAGCTGGTGGAAGTGAATAATCAGCTACCATAATAAAGAATTGACTTCCCTGAGTGTTTGGCCCCGCATTCGCCATTGCTACAACACCCTTTCTATATCCATTTTGATATATTTTTGAACTTGGATCTATTTCATCATTAAAGCTATATCCCGGGCCTCCTCTTCCAGTTCCAGTAGGATCACCGCCTTGAATCATAAACCCATCTATAACTCGGTGGAATATAACACCATCGTAGAATCCTTTTCTTGCAAGTGTAACAAAGTTTTCAACGGTATTTGGAGCATCATTAGCATAGGTCTTAAACTGGATGTCTCCCATATTAGTTTTTATGGTAATTAAATAGTCCATATATTTATTATTATTTATTGTTTCTTCCGAATCTAATTGATTTGGCTCTTGATTATTTTCAATCAATACTTTTCTACCCGAACCACTTAAATAGAAAAAGATTAGTAGAATAATGCAAGTTGATAGAATAACCGATATTATTATTTTATTCTTTTTCATAGTTAATTTTAAATTATTAAATTAATATCACTTAGAACACCCAAAAGCCTGGGGATTATTAATATAAAGACAATAATTGGTAATATAACCATGGCTACGGTGGCAATAAAGGTCCAAAGAAGATATTTTTTTATCTTCTCAATAGAGGCATATATTTCTTCAATCCTCTTGCTCTGTGCTTCAATTTTTTCTAAAATTTCTTTTTCCATATTTATTTATTAAAATGAAAATATCAAACCAAACCTTTTATATTCATAAGTTCAACGGCCGTTTTTTGGAATTCTTTTTCAGTCATAAATTATTAACGATAAGCTAAGATTATTTTTTTAATCCTATATTATCATCAAGCCATAATAAAATATTCTCTAAGTCCTCTTTAGGATTGGAAGAATTGGCAAAGGAGATGATAATATTTCTATTCACACCATCTGATTTTTCCATCTTATAAATTGCAAAATATGACCCTGTTCCCCCTTCTCCTGGGCCTTTAATTACTGCATCATTTTGAATAATAAAACCTCGATATTGATGAATATAGCGCAACATCTTGGCAGAATCTATAAGAGTTGTTCTATTCTCTTTAGAACGGCCGGTTACATCTACAAAACGAGTACCACTCATTCCAATTGATTGTGCTTTAATATTCATGGCATCAACAAAAGCATCCGGAGTCAAAAAACGACTAAAAACTAAAGCCGCTTCTTGAGAGGACTGCGAGATCATGGCACTGATAAGCTGATGTCCCTGATAAGACCTTCCGGGAACTATTATATTCTCTCCAATTCCGCTAATCATCCAGTCTCTAGCAGTGATTCTTCTTCCCAAGGAAACCATTTCACTACCAGTTAATGCCATCATTCCCAAAGAAATTGGTCCAGCATATATCTCTGATTCAATGTCTTTAGTTAAAATCATTTCCCCAGTATCAAGGTCAGCCACCAATAAAGACTCACTTTCAATATCTATAAATGGATTTATTTCTTTGTCACCAACTAAGGCAGGCAGTGGAGGAATTAATTTTTCTTCAAAAATTAAAACTGGCATTCCCCTTTCAGCAAACTGATAAACAACTTTAGCATCTACAGTTTGTAATCTCACACAACCACCGGATGATCCTGATGAAAGTGCTCTTCCTGCTCTATCAAAGGGCCATCCATGAATAAAAAAATTCCCATAAAATTGAATACCATAAGGCATCCAAACCTCAGCAATTGTAGAAAAATGGATAGCTAGTTTTTCTCCTACGAAATAAACTCCAGGGGGTGTCTCCCAAAAACTTCCAACCTTTCCCTTTGCTTTAACTTCAAAAGATTCATTTATTACCCCTTCTTCATATAGGGTAAGTTTCATTTCTTTAAGATTTACGTAAATAAAGCTTCTTCTGTCATTTATTAACTTTTCTTTTTCTGTAGTTATCTTTTCTTTAATGTATTCTTCAAATCCAAACTCTGAAAATTCTTCTGAGCTATAAATAAAAGATCTTTCTGGTGGGACGTAATAAAAAACCGGATTCTGTTTCTCTTGAAGAGAAAAGGTATAAACAGAAATGATTACTAGAGCTAAGAAAAGAAATGCGATAATTACTTTATATATAGATTCTTTTTTCATAGAAACATTATATCACAAAAAAATATTTTATCAAGCAGTTAGAAAAGAAAAAGCGAGATTAATTTTCTGCAATGAACGAATTTATTTCTGTTTTGGCGTAGAGACAGAAAGGCTGGGGATAAATGTCCCAAAGCCAAGATTTTTTTGAAAGCGGTTTTATTTAATAAATAATTTTAAACAAGAATTAAAGTGATAGTATATTTTACTATTTATGGGCCGGGTGGCTCATATTCAATACCAAATAAAATAATAGTAATTAGCTATTAACTGAATAATTAGGAGGCTCTCTTGTTATCATAATATCATGCGGATGAGATTCTGACTTACCAGAACTACTAACCCTGACAAAATTAGCTTTTTCCCTTAATTCAGCTATATTTTTTGCTCCAACATATCCCATTCCCCTTCTTAATCCATTAACATATTGAAACATAACGTCAGCCAACTCTCCTTTGTAAAGTTTAAGTCCTTCAACTCCTTCAGCTACCAATTCCTTTTTCCCTGTTGCGATCTGACTATATCTTTCTCTTGATCCTCTATGTTCTTCCATGGCACCAATAGATCCCATTCCACGATAAACCTTCCACTGTCGCCCATCTCTAAATATAACTGAACCTGGAGCTTCTTTAGTTCCTGAGATCATCCCTCCCATCATAACTGATGAAGCTCCTGCTCCTATTGCTATTGATATATCACCAGAATATCTGAGACCTCCGTCAGCACAAACTGGAATCCCATACTTATCAGCAACCTTAGAACATTTATAAATAGCACTTACTTGCGGAGAACCTATTCCAGCTATTATCCTTGTAGTGCAAATTGACCCTGGTCCTTGGCCCACCTTAATACCGTCTGCTCCTGCTTTAGCAATCCTTTCAACTGATTCAGGTTCTGAAACATTTCCAACAACCACATCAACATCATAGTCTTTCTTAATTTTCTTTAATGTTGTAACCACTGATTTAGTATCAGCATGAGCAGTATCTATAACAACAACATTAACTTTATTATTAACCAAAAGATTAAGTCTCTCAAAGTCATTTACTCCTATAGCTGCAGCAGCAAAAAGCTGGCCCGATTTATCGGTATTGTATCCAGCTGGATTTTTCATCATAATCCTTGATACATCTTTAAAAACATACATCCCCATTATCACTCCTCCTCTATCAATAATTGGTAGAACCTTCTTCTTCTTTGCAATCATGATTTCATAGGCCTCTTTTATCTTTGTCCCCTTGGGTGCGGCTATTACACCTTTTGACATCACTTCTTTCGCAGTATCTGAAAGAGATCTACAAAAATCAAAATCGTTTTTACTTAATATTCCAACAACTCTACCGCTTTTATCAATTACTGGGAACGTATTAAAAGAAAACTTTTTTTCTTCCTTCATCTTAAGTATCTCTCCAATGCTTGTGTCTTGATTTACACATATCGGTTTATCAATAAAGCCATTAAGATAATATTTAACTCTGGTGACTTTTTTTGCTTGTTCCACAGGGCTCATGTTCTTATGAATAACGCCTATCCCTCCAAGCAATGCCATTGCTATTCCCATTTCTTGTTCAGTAACTGTATCCATAGCCGCACTGACCACAGGTATTTTAAGCGGTGTGTTTTTAGAAAAAGAGGTCTCAAGTGAAACCTCATCAGGCATAATTTCAGAATAGCCCGTTTTAAGACGAACATCATCATAGGTCAATGCCATTCCAGTACGATCTATTTTTTCAAAGAAAATATCTTTAGGAAATTTTTTATTCTTTCGAGATGGTTTCATATTTTTATAAACTTAGTTTATCTAAAGGATACCTGTTTAAAAACCAAAAAACAAGATGACGCATTAAATCATCTAAAATTTGGCTATAAGGGTAATGGTTTTGGTATTAATTATTAGTTAGTTTTTCAACCAACTAAAATTATACTAAACCGTTACCAAAGTGGTTAGCAGTTACAAATAAGAGATAAAATTTAACTTACTCCTATTATTCTTATTAATGCACAATATCTTTCTAGCTCCTTTATCGCTTTCTTAGTTTTTATTGATGAATAAGGGCTCTCAAGTTCAATAAAAAATAAATAATCCCAAACTCCTAATTGTGAAGGAATGGAATGAAGAGATGTCAAGTTTAATTTATTCTCTGAAAAAACATTTAAAATATCTCTTAATATTCCAACTCTATCATAAACAGTAAAAAGCATGATGGTTTTTTGAGTATTTAATTTTTTCTTAAACTGCTTATAGGTATTATTAGAAATAACATAGAATTTTGTGAAGTTATTTTTATTATCTTCTATGTTCTCATTTAAAACATTTAAATTATAAATTTCTGATGCGATTTTTGGAGCGATAAAGCCTATGTTTTCTTCTCTTTTTTCTATAATAGGGGCTATTGTACTAGAAGCGCTCTGCTTTTTAGCATAAGGAAGGTTTTTCTCTAACCAATTCTTACATTGAGAAAAAGCTTGTTCGTGACTGATAACAAGCTTTATATCTTCTTTCTTTTTGTGTCTACTCAAAAGGCATTGATGAACATGTAAATTAAAAGAACCGTTTACTTTTAAGGGATAATTAATTAAATTATACATCGTTTCGGAAACAATCCCCGTACTGCTGTTTTCAATAGGCACAACTCCAAAATGAACTTCGTGTTTGTTTACTTTTTCAAAAACATCTTTTATGGTAGGCAGAGGAATAAATTTGCTTTGTCCAGAAAAAATTCTATTTACTACTTCATTGGAAAAAGTTCCCCGAGGACCCAAGAATCCGACTTTTGCACTCTTAAAATTAATCTTAACTCTTTTCTCTTTTATTTTTAAAGGTTGAGATTCAATTATTTGCAAAATTTCACTAGATTTTGTTTCGGCTATTTTTCTAAAATTATCTAAATGTTTTGATGTTTTGTTAAATTTATTAATAAATGATAGAAAATCTTTATTCTCAACATTTTCAGCTAATTCTAAAAGCTCTTTTTTAAATTTAAATAGAATTTCTAAAAAATATGGGTTTTCCATTTCTATCTCTGCAAGAAGTTCAGCTTTTTGCCCTAAAATTCTTCCCAATATCAAACTTTGAAGTCGGAAAACCGGAGTAAAGAATGCTGGATTTAATTCCCATTTCTCTGAATATATTGTTCTAGCAAGAGAAATATTTAAAAAATGAGGAAGAGCTTGAATAATTGCAATTTGTTTGTCGTGCTCTTCTGCTGAAATTTTTATTATATTAGCATTTTTAGAATTAAAAAGATCTTCCAAGAAAGTAACCCATTTATTATTTTTTACAGGGCAAAAAACAATATTTTGATTTTTTAAACCAGGAGTTAATGGACCAAAAAGGGGATGCATTCCAAGTGCTCCGCTTTTGACTTTTTTCATGGCTTCTACTGGTTTTAATTTCAAAGAAGCAACATCGCACAAAAGGGCATCTTTTTTAATAAGCTTTCCTATTTCATCTATAACTTCAACAGTTTTCTTTATGGGAACAGAAATGATAACTATATCAGCTTTTCTGCTTATTTGCTTATTAGACATTGAAGTTTTAATGTCAGAAACTAAAACTTCAAATCCATTGCTGGTAAAAAAATCACTGAACCATCTTCCCATTTTTCCCTTTCCTCCGATTATTCCAATAACAGGGTTTTTTTTAGGCATGTTTTTCAAAAACAATCTTTTTATTTATTATAAAAGAAGAGTTAGCTTTTTTAGATTGGGGCAAGTCTTCTCTTAAGAAAACTCCGATAGACTTTTTTCTTAACAGGCAAATTTTTGTAATTTTTTCTAGTAATTTTTCTTGGGAAGTTGGGTTTTTCTTTTTTTTCAATAAAATCATTAAATTTTCTAAATTCTTTTTGTTTTTCACTGGTCCAAGAGATTGCCAAACTATTTTTCTCATTTTATTTGAAATTCCTAATTTTCCTATTTTTTCTTTTTCTAGGGAGACTGGTAAATATTCTTTACTTTTTTTATTGATATCAAGAGCCGCTATTTTCCCAAAGACTAAGGCGTCAAGTATAGCTAAACCTCCTATTCTATTGCTTCCATGAAGCCCCCCTGCTATTTCTCCTGCTGCATAAATATTTTTCTGACTTGTTTTAGCATTTTTGTCTATTGCAAGTCCTCCGATTGAAAAATGGAAAGCTGGGTGGAATTGAATTTTTTCAAGGTCTTTCTTTTTGAATTTTGCAAAGATATAGCCAAATTCATTTTCTTTTTTATATTTCTCAAACCAAGAATCAGAGCAGATTAGTTTACCATAAATTTTTCCTCTTAGTGATTGCTGATAAAATTCCTTGGTCATTTGGCCAAAAATATAACGGTATTTATCCTCTCTAAGTGCGATAGCAACTTTTTCAGATAAAAATTCATTCCCTTTTTCATTTTCATATTCCATTTTTGTTAAAAGATCTCCAGAAACTAAAACCCTGGGAAGTCTTTTGTCTGTAATTAAGAATGGGTGAAACATAAAAAACTCTAAGTTTTTCATCTTTAACCCCGCTTCATAACAAAGAGAAAGTATGCTCCCATCTGAGTCTTTGCTTCCGGTTATAAAATTGAAAAAACCGCCAAGTCCACCGGAAGCCAGAATTAAATAATTAAAGAAAATTTCAACTTTTTTTTGAGAATTCAGGAAAGACACTTCAACTCCTATAATTTTTTTATTCCCATCAATTAAAAACTTTTCAACATTGGCTTTTAAGATCTTTTTCTTCTCTATTTTTCTTAAAAAAGCTTTTTTAATCTCCGGTCCAGGGATGCGATAATCAGGGACTAAACCAATGTTTGATTTTCTAAATTTAATTCCAATTTTTTTCAAATCTTTAATAATATTTCTAGAATTTTTCAAAAAAACTCTAAGTAAATCAAGGCTATTCATGTTATTCCCGACAGTTAAAATTTCCTTTTCAAGTTCTTTTTCGGGCTTTACCATTAAGTTCCAAGGAGAAATAACTGAATTTGATCCATGCCTTTCTAGCAGAATAAATTTTTTAGTTTTAAGGTTTAAGGCAGCATTTAAACCAGCTGCTCCTCCGCCTATAATTAAGACATTAGTTTTAATAGTTTCCATATTCTAAACAAAAGTTAACCACTCAAGATATTTTTTTTCTTCTCCACAAACAATTTTTTGATAAGTGTTTTTTATTTTTTTTGTTATTTCTCCTATTTCTCCTTTATTAATAATTGTTTTGTCTATTTTACCAATAGGACATATTTCCACCGCTGTGCCAGTGAAAAAGACTTCATCTGCTGTTTTTATTTCTTGAGTAGTAATTTTCTTTTCTTCCACACTAATTTTGTAATTTTTGGCAATTTTAATAACGCTGTCTCTGGTAATTCCAGGAAGAATAGTTCCTTTTGGGGGAGTGAAAATTTTTCGGTTTTTTACCATGAATATATTTTCTCCGGGACCTTCAGCGATAAATCCTTGAAAATCTAAAAGTATTGCTTCTTCAACCTTTGCTTTTTGAGCTTCTAAGCTTGCTAAAATTGAATTAGAATAAGTTCCGGAAATCTTAGCATTCATAATTGTTGATTTAGGATGAGGTCTTGTATATTTTGAAATCACGGTTCTTATTGGTTTTCCCTCTCCAAGATAAGCTCCCCATGGCCAATTAATAATTGCTGTCTTTACAAGAGCACCTTTAGGATTTAGTCCCATTTTTCCATAACCAAAAAAAACTAAAGGCCTGATATAGCATTTATCTTCTTTATTGATTTTTACTAATTTTAAAATTGCCTCCCTTATTTCTTCTTTAGAAAAAGGAATTTTCATCCCCATGCAGGAAGCAGAGTAAAAAAGTCTATCAATATGTTCTGGTAGTCGAAAAATAGCACTTCCTTTTTTTGTTTTATAGGCTCTAATTCCTTCAAATACAGCCGACCCATAGTGTAAGCTATGATTTAAAATATGAATTTTAGAAGACTGCCAGTTAACAAATTCACCATCAAGCCATATTTTATTTAATTCTTTCATATATTGTATGAATTTTAACTTTATACAGTGAAAGGGTCAAGTAATTGTATAAAAACTTTCTCTATCATTTTA
>JAHXGM010000005.1:0-18424 GCA_019923605.1 Candidatus Nealsonbacteria bacterium
ACATGCTCCGCGGGTAGGACTCGAACCTACAACCAAACGATTAACAGTCGTTTGCTCTACCATTGAGCTACCGCGGAAAACAACGTATTTATAGCAGAAAAATATACATTTTTCAAACGATTCTAGTATCCCTTCAACTTCTTTACTGATTCATGGTGTCTAATCTTCTCTAATGACTTGGCTTCAATCTGTCTTATCCTCTCTCTTGTTACGCCAAACTTATTACCCACCTCTTCTAAAGTATGAGTTACTCCATCATCTAATCCAAACCTCATTGCTAATATCTTTTGCTCCCTAAAGTTTAAATCAACCAATATTTCTTGTAGCCTTTCTCTTAAAAGACTTCTTCCGGCATCAATTAATGGCGAGGTTGCTTTATTATCCTTAACAAAATCGGCCAGGATACTACTATCTGCATCATCACTTACTGGTGCCTCAAGAGATGCGGTTCTCTGAAAAATCTTTGTAATATGGATTACTTTTTCTATACTAAGACCCATTTCTGCTGCTACCTCTTCGGATGAGGGCTCTCTTCCAAGATTTTGCAATAGGTCTCTTCTTATCTTGCTGTACTTGGAAATGGTTTCAATCATATGAACCGGAATACGAATAGTGCGAGCCTGGTCAGCTAAGGCCCTGTTTATGGCTTGTCTTATCCACCAAGTTGCATAGGTTGAAAACTTATACCCCCTTCTCCAATCAAATTTCTCTACCGCCCTAAATAGTCCCAAGTTTCCTTCTTGAATTAAATCTAAAAGAGTGAGATTGCTTGATTTTCCAATGTATTTTTTTGCAATCGAAACAACTAGTCTCAAATTGGCTTGTATTAACTTAGATGTAGCTTTGGGGTCACCAGCTTCAATACCTCTAGCTAATTCCTTTTCTTCATCAGCAGTCAAAAACGAAGTTCTGGATATCTCCTTTAAATACATTTGAATCGGATCAACTTTTAGTTTTAAATCGTCCTTATTCGCCTTTAATTTATCAGTTTCTGTTTCAAGAAAACTCTTCTTCTCCTTAATGATTACGCCTAAATTCTGAAGTTCGTCATAAAAAGCCTCTAATCCATCAATATCATCTTCAATATTGGGAAAGAAATATAATATCTCGGTCATAGTAATAAATCCTCTTTGTTTTCCCTTCTTAAAAAGAACCTCTTTACTTTCTTCTGTAAAGACTTTTTTCTTCTTTTTTTTCTTAGCAACAGAAGCCTTCTTCTTCAAGGCCTCTGTTTTTTTAGTCTTTGGGGAAGCTTCTTTTTTTGGGGCTGTTTTTTTGACTTCTTTTTTTACCATATTATTATCTTAAAATTTAGATATTTCCCTGAAGACCTTGAAGTTCCTGACATAACAAATTGAACTCATTACTAAGTTCTTGGGCTCTTACATGATTGTCTTTTTCTTCAGCTCCCTTGATTTCCTTTGAAATATCATTAAGTTTCTTTTTCAAGGCTAGCATTCTTATCTCTCTTAAGCAATTATTTAACTCCTCTTTTGGCTCAATAGTTGAATCATCAATTTCTGCTTTCATAGAAAGATAGTCTATTTTTTCTTTTATTGCAGGCGGTATTTCCTCTTCAAGAGGTTTATCAAAAAGATCCATAATTTCTTGCGATTCCTTGGAAAAAAAATCCCTATCTTCTTTAGATATATTCTTGAAATTACCCGGTATCTTTAATCCGATAATTAAAGATCTTTCTTCTAAAAGATTTTTTCTTGGCGTTTTCTTGTCCTCTTTACTATCTATTATATTTTTTGAACCTATTCTTTCAACAGAATTCTTGTTTAGCTCCTTTAATATTGCATCTTTATCAATAGATAATCCTCTTGATAATTCTTGAACCCAGTGATCTTTTTCAATGTCATTTGATATTTTCGCAATTACCGGGAGCAATGCCTTGGCTATTTCCTTTTTACCTTCCGGAGTCTTATCATCAGATCTTGAAAAAGCATTTTGGAAATAGAATTCATTTATTGAAATTGGATCGCTAATTGCCTTTATCCAAAGATTCGGATCCTTCAAGACGATGTCGGCCGGATCAAGCCCCTCGGGCATATTTGCCACTTTAATGTTAAACCCTTTCGCTTGAGCCAAGTCTATTCCCCTCTTAGTAGCTGAGTCGCCAGCCATATCCATATCAAAAGCAGTAATTAGATTATTAGAATATCTTCTTAAGGCTTCTAATTGATATGAAGTCAAAGCAGTTCCCGAAGTTGATACTACATTCTCTAAGCCAGCTTGATGGGACATTATAACATCGGTGTATCCTTCAACTAAAATACAGGCGTCTTTTTTTCTTATCTCTATACGAGCACTGGTTAACCCATAAAGAGCCTTACTCTTGTCATATAGCATGGTGCTGGGAGTATTGAGGTACTTAGCCTCTTTCTTTTCGTCGCTTGATTCAAATATGCGACCCCCGAATCCAATAGGATAGGAATTAAGGTCAAGTATAGGGAAAATTATTCTTCTTCTAAATCGATCGTAATATTTAGATGCTCCGTCTTTTCTAATTGCTAACCCAGCTCTCTCTACTTCTTCAGCTCTATATCCCTTTTTCTCTAAAAATGAAAGCAATTCTTCCCAACTATCAGGAGCATAGCCAATCCTCCACTTTTCAATACTTTCTTTTGTTATTCCCCTTTCATTTAAGTAACTGACTACTCTTTTCCCTACAACCCCTTCTAGTTGTTTTTGAAAAAACTGATTTGCAAGCTCAGATATTTCATACAACCTTTCCCTTTCGGTGCGTAATTTTGGATCTTGCCTTTTTAATTCAACCCCTGCTTTCCTGGCTAATATACGGAGCGCGTCACCAAACTCTACTCCCTCTATCTTCATGATAAACTTAAAAATATCCCCTCCTTCTCCGCAACCTCCAAAACAGTGCCAGATTTGTCGTGCTGGACTAATAAAAAATGATGGGGTTTTTTCCGAGTGAAATGGGCAAAGAGCTCTGTAATTAGCACCAGATTTTTCTAGCTTAACGTACTCTCTTACAACCTCGAGAATATCAAGCCTGTTCTTGATTTCATCTATTGGGGAATTCATTATAATATGGTATGCTTAATTTCCTTTATTATAATGAATTTTTCGTTTTTTTTCAAATGAAGTCATGAAAAACGTTTCACTTAAATCTATAACGAAAATAATTTTAACTTCTAAGAAATTAAAGATACTCTTTGTGGCTAGTGAGGCCGCACCTTTCGCTAAGGCGGGTGGTTTGGGTGATGTTGTCAATTCTCTCTCTTCAGCATTAAAAGAACTTGGACAAGACGCTCGAATAATGATCCCCTATTACGGGACAATTGATCGAGTGAAATATAAAATAACTGAAGAAATTAAAAAACTAAAGGTCCCTACTGAACAACCAGAAATTAAATATCCCATAGTTAAAATTCTTTAACTTTTTTATTATATAATTCCATTATTATCTTACTATTCTCTCCGACCATACCATTTCCTATTTTTCGGTCATCAATTCCAACCACTGGAAGAATATCCTTGTTGGTAGCAGTCAGAAAGGCTTCTTCGGCAAATTTTAATTCATCAATAGATATGTCTCTTTCTTCTACCTCATAGTCATTCTTTAATAAATCGATTACAAAATTCCTCGTAGTTCCGAATAAGACACCATCTTTGGCCGTAATAATTTTATTATCCTTATAGATAAAAAAATTACTGGTGGAGCTCTCTAAGACTTTACCGTTAGAAAAATAAAGAAGATCAAAAAATTTATTATCCATACTAATCTTATTACTTATTGGAAAAATATAATTTGTAGTCTTAGACTTAGGAAGATCTCTTTGATGATCTATAGACATTAATCTGACTCCTTCCTGATAAAGCTTTTTATCTAATGGCACAATTTCCTTGTTGATGATAAAGAAATTGGGCTTATCTGAGTCAAATCCTATTCCCCCTATCGCCTCTCCCCCGGTAAGAACCATTCTAATCTCTCGATTACCTCCCCCGTTCTTGAATAACAACTCTTTTATTATTGATAATGTTTCTTCTTTTGAAAAAGGTATTTTAAGACCCATAGATGTAGCAGAATTAGTGAATCTATCGAAGTGCTGATCGTAAAGAAATGGCTTTTCATTATAGGTCCTTAAAACTTCAAAAATTCCATAACCCCGAAGAATTCCAATATCAAGAATGCTAACCTTAGCATCTTTTATGGGAATTATTTCTCCGTTTAAAAAACAATATTCGTTCATTTTATTAATCAGTTGTCAATTTCTCTTCTTGAGGAAATGTCTTGTTTTTAATAATAAGGATTAATGTTGCTGATATTAATCCTAGAATAGAGACCAATATAAACACTGTTTTAAAACCAAGAAATGTTGCTATTATACCGCCGAAAGCAGCTGCAAAGCCTAAAGCAAACCCTAGGCCGGTACTTTGAACACTCCAAGAGAAAGCTTCCCATCCCTTATTTATATGTCTGGTAAATATTCCATGCCAGGCAGGAACGACACAAGCCATTGCAATACCTCGAAAAAACTCTAAAGCAAATATGTGCCAAACATGAGTGGCCATAAAGTAGCCCAAGGGAATAAGAGATGAGACATAAAGTCCATATACTAAAAAGTTAAAGTCGTCCTCCTCTCCCTTTATCATATCTAAAAGATTGGCTAAAAATGGTTGTATTGTAGACTTAGTTATCCAGTATGTCGCCGCTATAAAGCCGACCATCTCTATTGATCCCCCTTCTATGTTACCGACTATAAATATTGCAAAAATGGGAGCCACCAACCCCCATCCTGAATGCAGAAAAAAATCGGCGGTTGTTAGTTTTACTATTACTTTATTTAATCTTTTCATTATTTTTCAGAAACAACTTTATTGAGTTCCATTAAAAATTCGTCGATATTTAGGCCATGAACTTCGGCTGCTTCTTCTATGCTTTCCGGTTCTGCCATCGGGCAACTAACACAACCTAGATTATACCTAATAAATACTTTTACTGTTTTCGGGTATTTCCTTATTACTTCCCCTATTTTCATTTCTTTTTTTATCTCCATGATTTTATATTTTATATAAATTATCTGAACTTATTAATTCTTTTATAAAAGAAATAATTTTATTGGGATCTAAATTTTTAACAAATTTACCTTTTCTAAAAAAAGATGCTTTTCCGTTTTCTATTCCAACGAAAGCAAGATCAGCCTCTTTTGCTTCCCCTAATCCATTAACAATACATCCCATAACTGCAATCTTAATTGGCTCTTTCTCAAATTCATCCGAATTATCTTCTAAGAATTTCGCTATTTGTTCTACTGGTATTTTTGTTCTGCTACAAGTAGGACAACTTATAATACTAAGCCCTTTTTCTCTTAATTTTAAACTTTTCAATATATCCCAACCCACTTTTACCTCTTCTTCTGGGTCACCACTCAATGAAACGCGTACTGTATCGCCTAATCCACTCATAAGAAGACCTCCTATACCTAATGTTGATTTAACAATACCGGCTCTAGCTCTCCCCGCTTCAGTTATACCAATGTGAAAGGGCCAATCCCCCTTTTCTGCTAAAAGTTGATGAGATTTTATAGTTGTTAAAACATCTGTTGATTTGATGGAAATAATTATGTCTTTAAAATTACAATCCTCTAAAAGCTTTATGGAACGAAGGGCAGATTCTACTAATCCCTCTGGAGTCACTTTATCTTTATATTTATGGAGTATGTCTCTCTGTAGTGATCCTCCGTTTATACCAACTCTTATTGCTATTTTATTTTTTTTTGCTGATTTGGCTATAGCCATCACTTTTTCCTTGTCTCCGATGTTACCTGGATTGATTCTTATCTCATCAGCACCATTCTTTATCGACTCTAAGGCTAATTGCCAATCAAAATGTATGTCTGCTACCAAAGGCATATCTATTCCCTTTTTAATCTCCTTTAAAGCTAGCGCCGATTCTTTATCAGGAACAGATACTCTTATAATTTCACACCCCGCTTTTTGTAGCCTCTTTATTTGGTCAATTGTGGCTTTAACGTCTTTTGTGTCAGTATTAGTCATTGACTGAACCAGTATGGGATTCTTGCCTCCAACCTTTAAGCCTCCCACTCTAACTGCTCTTGATTTTCTTCTAATTATATTTGGCTTCATTAAGTTATGGATTTAATTTTTTCAATTACATCTTCAATGACCCATTCTGGGGTTGATGTTCCGCTAATAATTGCTACTTTATTAGCACCAGAAAACCAGTTCCCGTCAATTTCATAAGATCCTTCAACACCATAAACCGGCCTCCCCTCGTCTTCTACAATCTTCACTAATCCCTGTGTATTAGCGCTTCTACGAGAACCAATGACTATGGTTAAATCAGCCTCTTTTGAAATAGCTCTCACCTCATTCTGTCTTTCCATAACTGAATTGCAAAAAGTATCACAAACTTTTACTGATTTAAATTTTTCTTTTAACTCCTTAATTAATTCTGATATCTCCTTTTTGTCTTGAGTTGTCTGTATTACTATTCCTATCGAAGAATCTAAAGGAAGGTGTTTAGTTTCATTAATATCTCTAATAATTAATCCTTTATGATTTATAACTCCATTAATAGCTTCAACTTCTGCGTGTCCCTTATCACCAATAATAACAACGTTATAGCCATCTTTATGAAGCAATCTAGCAAAGTTTTGAGCTTTTTTAACAAGGGGGCAAGTGGCATCAATTATTTCTACACCTTTTTCTTTTAGTCTTTCTAAGACATGGTCTCCTTCTCCATGTGCCCTTATAATAACGATTCCCTCCTTTGCTTCATCTACTGAAGAAATAAATTCTATCCCCTGTGAAGAAAGCTTCTCTATTACATTTTCGTTATGAACTAAATGCCCCAACATTTGACAAGAAGAGCCTTTTTTTCTTTCAAGAGTGTTTAAACTTATAGTATAAGCCCGCTTAACTCCGAAGCAAAAACCAATATTCTTTGCAATTATTAACTTCATTTTATTTTAATTTAAAATTTGTTCCATAAAAAACAGGATGTAATGTCCTGTTTTAAAGATACTATAAACTAACCCAAAATACAAACATAAATTAAGAACAAAGATAGTTAACTTTTTTCACCTTATATACAGTGTCCGCATCAGTAGCTATCACCACCTCATCCCCTTCTTTCTTCCCTATTAGAGCTTTTCCGATAGGTGATTCCTTTGAAATCTTACCTGAAAATGGATCTGCCTCAATTGTATCAACGATAACAAACTGATCCTCTTTACCTTTATTTTCTACAAAAACCGTTGCTCCAACATCAACAGTTTTCTTTTTCTTTAATAAGGATGGTTTAATTAAATTTACATTTTTAATAATTTGATCTAATTCCATAATTCTAACCTCTAAAAATGCGAGATCTTCTTGAAAATGAACATAGTCTAGATTTAGTTCTTCAGAATGCATAGGTTCGGGAATACTATCTTGATCACTAACCTTAGCTTGCTTCATCTTTTTTAAAGCATAATATTCCTTTTCTATTTTTTCCAGCCCTTCCTTGGTAAGATAAAATTTTCTTTCCATATTATTAAAAGTTGAAACCTCTTTTTTAGGGAGGTTAGAAAACTTTCTTATTTTTATACACTTCCTTTGAACCTTTTTTCTATTCTCCCTTATGATTTTTATTGTTTGCAAAAAAACAAACAATAGTCTTAATGACTTGCCCTTTTTCTGTGAAAGCAACAATATATTTTTTAAATTCTTCTATCATATAGATATGATTCTATCTTTTATACATTAATTGTCAAGACTATTAAAGCAACAAATCAAGTAATATTGTTGCAACAATAAAATAAATTACCAGAGCCGAAATGTCTGCTACAATAGTACCAAAAGGACCGGATCCAAGAGCAGGGTCTTTCCCTTTCGAAAAAAGAACCCATACAATAACGATGGTGACTAAAATAGTAAATCCGGTTATTATGAAAAGTGATACTGCTAATATTAATCCGGTCAGAAGCGTCCCAGCCATCAGAAAAGACACCAAAAACATAAGTGACGATAAAACTATCCCCATTAATAACCCCACCTTGATTTCCCTTCTAAAATAATCTTTTTGAGAAATGCGACCAATTGCAAGACTTCTCACATAAAGAGTTTGAGTTTGTGCACTTAAAGCTCCTGCCATATAAAGTATTAATGGAATAAATGCTGTTAAAATAAAGTGTTCACTTAAAGGCTCTTTAAAGAATGTGGTAATTATGGCTGCTACCATTCCCCCGAAAAGACCTACTGTCAACCACGGCAATCTCATTTTAGCCAGCTCCCTAGGAGAAGCCTTTTCAATTTTAGTAGAAAAGCCGTCTGCCTCGCGAATACCGACGGATAATAACATATCCTCAACATGCTCATTATGTAAAATATCTAAAATTGTATCGGATGGAACAACCCCCAATAAGTCACCTTTCTTATCTACGACTGGTATTGCTTTAAGATTGTGCTTAATGGCTAAAATAGCAACCTTTTCTTGATCTGAATATGGCTTAATGCTAACCACATCTGTTTTCATAAAAGTCTCAACAACTGACTTATCTGGTCTTTTGAAAACTTCTTGAATTGAAAATACTCCTACTAATTTTCCCTTATCGGTAACATAAACATAATTAAAAGTCTCTAATTCAGAGGCTTTTTTGAAAATCATATTCTTTACTTCTAGAACCGTGTTTTTTATCCCGCAAACTGGCACATTGGGAACCATTTTTTTTCCAGCACTTTCAGGAGGGTATTTTTTCTTGAAAAATTTAATCATATATTTTCTTTATTATATCAGAATGAAAATAAAATAAACAGGAGACATGTCTCCTGTTTATTATTAGGGGGGCAAGCCAAATGAATTTAATCAAAACAAGCTTTTACAGGAAAGGACCTTCCCTAGGGTACCCATTGATTTCTTTCATTAAGCCCACTGTCCTTAGAAGACTTTGCTTCGCACCCCCAAAACAATGTTAGCGAAGGACTATTTTTTGTCAACTATTTTTTGGCTACAATAAAAAAATTAGATAATGACGTGTCTTTTTTTGAAACCGCATTATAATCCCGGGGGACTTTACTTATTAATTTTTTAGCGTATTCTTCTTTCATATATGAAGGAAAAAGAAATAATAAAAGAAATAATTATAAGTGGAGCAAATGATCTAAAAGGGCTTGAAAAGGCAAAAAGAAAAATAATGAAAAAGTATAAGAGCCTTGCCCCAAGTAACGTAAAGCTGCTTCAAAAATATCATAGAATGACCTCAAAAGAAAGAGAGGCCTTGTTTTTATCTTGCAATATGACCTTTTCTGCTAAACGAGATATGGAAATAAAAAACATCCTTAAAACTCGGCCGGTGAGATCGCTGTCTGGAATTGTTAATGTATCAATTCTAACTAAGCCCTATCCATGTCCCGGTGAATGTATTTATTGTCCAGAAGAAAAAGGCATTCCCAAAAGCTACTTAAGCAATGAGCCGAAAGAATATTAAAAAGATTATTCCCTGCTATGTTCGAATACAGCGCTTAATGAGGGATATTCCCGCCCAAAGCATTGAGGCCGGATCTAAAATATCAAATCTTGGACAAATAATTACTCAAGAATCACTCCAAGAAGAATGGAAATGCAATTGCATAAGATGTCGAGAAATAAAAGAAGATTATAATCCCAAAGAAAAATTAACTATATTTAGAAAAGATTATCTAGCTTCTGGTGGAACTGAAATATTTCTAAGCTTTGAGGATCAAAAAAATAAGAATATTTATAGTCTATTAAGGCTAAGGATTAATGACAAAGATCCAGATATTAATGCTCTAAAAAATGTAGCTATAATCAGAGAGATTCATACTTATGGACAACAAGTTAGCATAAAAAATGATGGAAATAATTCTCCTCAACATAAGGGACTTGGCAAAGCTTTGATAAATAAAGCTGAAGAAATTGCTCACAGTGAATTTGGTAAAAAAAAGATAGCGGTTATCTCCGCAACTGGAACAAGAAATTATTATAGAAAACTAGGATATAGGCTAAAGGATACTTATATGATTAAAACTATATCAGCTTCTTAATAAGATATATTGGAACAGTTATTATCAACGCTATAATTCCAAAAAAAACTCCGACAATCAAACTTGTTGTAAGATATTCATTGATAAAAATATCAACCTGCTCAATAAATAGATTAAAATTAATCAAAAGACTTAGAACCACTGCAATAGCTATTAAGCCAACTAATGAATTTTTTAAATCTTGGCGTGAAGGAATAAGGCAGATCAGCACAGAAACTGTGAGATAAAGAAAGAGCCAAAACTTCCACGAACCCCAATGATTAATAATAAAAAAAAGAGACGAGCGGATTAGCTCAATAAAATCTTTATATAAAGACCCGGAAAAAAGGATTGTTTCTGGGAAATTAAAATCAAAAATATTTAATAAAAGAAAAAGGAAAGCAATTCCACCTATTACAGGAAACATTCCGATAATCGGCATTCCGATTACAGGTATCTTTGGCTTTCTATGCCTAACGTACCCCCCTTTTGATGAAAAGAACTTAACCTCTTCTATTTTTGACCCGGTCAAAAAACAGCCCAAAACATGGGATAGCTCATGAATAATAATTCCAGGGAACATAAGAATCTGGAACGTTTTCCCTGAAAATATTTTAGTCCAAAGACTAGTTAATACAAAACTAGTCAAAACAAGGATCGTGATCCAGAAAATCATCCCAACAAAAAAACTGACCGTGTTCATCATTATTTTAATCCTTTTTTAATTTCTTCAAACTCTTGCGCAAACTGTATTAAGTACCTTACTCCAGTTCCCGTCGCCCCCTTTGCCATTCCTTGATTTTCAATAGAAGTCATTGTAGTAGCAATGTCTAGATGAATCCAAGGATGGCCATCGATAAAATTCTTTAAAAACATGGCCGCAAGAATTGCCCCTCCGACACCTTTATTAGATCCAGTATTCGCAACATCACCAAAAGAACTAGCTATTTCTTCCTGATATTCATCCCAACATGGCAATGGCCAAACAATATCTCCAGATTTATCCCCTATCTTTCTAAAGTCGCTCTCCATTTCATCCTTATTAGTAAACATAGCTATTGCTCTGTTTCCAAGGGCAATAACTGAAGCGCCTGTCAAAGTAGCAACATCAATAATTAATTCTGGCTTATACTTCTTTACGGCAAAAGAAAGAGCATCAGCCAAAATAATTCTACCCTCTGCGTCAGTATTTTTAACTTCAATTATTTTTCCATTATATGCCCGTAAAAGATCGCCTGGTCGGTAGGAATTACCGGACGACATATTTTCAACAGCGGGAATGAAACACATAATATTAATAGGCAAATTAAGAAGCGCGATAGCTCTAATTGCTGCCAATACTGATGCTCCACCAGACATATCCATATGCATACCAAGCATTGAGTCCCCTGTTTTAATATTCAGCCCTCCGCTATCAAAGGTTAATCCCTTACCAATAAAAGCTAAATCAATCTTCTTATCCTTCTTCTTGCCTAAATATTCAACTAATATCATTTTTGGTTCTTCAGCACTGCCTTGAGAAACTCCCAATATTCCACCCATCTTAAGTTCTTTGATTTTCTTCAAATTAAAGACTTCGGTCCTTAAATTCTTTAACTTACTTAATTCTTTCACTGCTACAGTCGCTAGTAGTGAGGGAGTCATCTCTCCGCCAGGAGTATTAGACAAGTCTCTGGCAAAATTAAGTGATTCTCCAATAACGGTTCCCCTTTTAATTCCCTTTTGAGCTTCTAGTAATCGTGATGTAATAATTTCAATGTTATTTATAGTAAAGCCGGATTCTTTCTTATACTTGCTAAAATCATACTCGGCTAATAATATATTTTCAACTATCTGACTAAAAATATCTTCTTGGGGAAGAAGGCTATCAAGAAATATAGAAGCGTTAAGTATTTTATTATCTTTAATTATTCGAACTGATTTCCTTATAGCTAACAAGAATTCTTTAACTTTCCAATTCTTCCTATCTCCAATATTTAAAAACAAAAAAGATCCTTGGTCATAAAAGGCTATTCTAAATTCTCCACTATCTAACTTTAAGTAAAGATCACTAAATAATGATATCTTTTTATCTAACTCTTTATTTCCTGACGAAATAGTTTCTCCGGAAAAAAAGGGAAAAACTAAGATTTTTTCTTTAGTTACAGATAAATTAGTTGATGCTAAGAGTTTTATTTTCATTTTCTTTTAGTTTTAACATTTTTTGATATAGCTCTTCTACCATCTTCTCTTTTTTTTCTTCAGTAAAAGGTTGCTTACGAATCTGACTTTTTTTAATTCTAATATGTTTCTTTATTCCTTTTGGTATTTTTTTCTTCATATTTTTATAATTATATTTTCTCTTTATTACCGCAATTTACTAGTCCTGCTCCATAACAAAAAGTATGCCATACATCCTTTAAATTTAATAGCCCTGACAGAATATATGAGCCAGTTCCCATTGATCAACTATGGCCTATTTCCTATGCTCTTTTTGGAAGACTAGGATGTCCAAAGAGGAAAGACTCTTATTGCTCCCTTGCGATGAATAATAATACCACTGACTTCCCAAAAAGTGATAACCGCTAATTCAAAGTCTATAAATAAATGACGGCGTTGTTTTATACCTTCGGAAGTTACCTCTAGCACCATGTAGTCGCATCCGGCATTAACTGCTTTGCGTAATATCTTCTGAATTGCCATTCTACCGGGCATCGTCATTTTAAGAAGATTGGGTCTGCTTTTTCCAGCAATTTCAAACTTTAAAGAAGAAAGCAGTCCAACTTTAAAGCCAGCCCCTTTAAGTGCCATGGCGGTAAGCTCAGCAGTCGTTGATTTACCATTTGTTCCAGTAATACCAATTACTTTTATTTTCTTTGAAGGGAATCTATAAATCAAAGCGCCCAAGAATGGCATTGCCATATGATACCAGTCAATTATAAAAGATGGCACTATTTTTTTGAAATGGTTATATCTCATTATTTACCAATTATTTTTAAAACCTTCTTTATCTTATCTTCAGCATTGAGCTTATCCCCTTTAATCTTAGACAAGGACTCCGTTATTTCTTTCTTTGAGAAACCAAGCTTAGAAAGTGCTTTAATAACTTCTTCATCCTCCTTGGATGTTTTTTTTGCAACTGCCTTGGTCTGGCGCGAAAGCTCAAAAATTATTGCTTCGGCTTTCTTTTTTCCTAGAATAAAGAGTTCATTTAAAACTTTTTCATTTTCTAGCTCTAGAGATTCTCTTAGTTTGTCCAAGGGAGCTAGCGAAGATGCTTCAAGGGCAGCTTTTGGTCCTATACCCGAAACTTTCATTAGAGCCTCAAAAAGCTCCAACTCTGACAAGGAAAGAAAGGCATAAATCTCCCAAGGATCTTTTTTTGTATTTAGATAACAAAAAACAGAAAGACCTTCCCTTGTTTCCTCAATTGTTTCCATTTTTTTAGAAGACAAAAATATCTTATAACCAACTCCGTTAACATTTAAGATCAGAAACCTATCTTCTTTTAATATAATCTTTCCAGATAAATATGATATCATATTAGTATAATAGCATTTTTTCTTTGTTTTTCAATTTTAATGTTGCAAAAAAACATTTTCTCTGCTATTCTCGAGAAAGAAAATAACTAGTTAAATATGCCCATCAAAAAATCAGCCAAGAAAGCTATTCGTCAAGATGTCAAGAAAAAAGCCAAGAATGTGGCTAGAAAAATTGAAATGAAAGCAGTTGTAAAAGAAATTAGACTGCTTGCAAATCAAGACAAGAAAGACGATGCAAAAAAACTCCTATCTAGAGCTTACAAAGCTATTGATAAAGCCGCTAAAATTGGCTTAATTAAAAGCAATAGTGCATCTAGAAAGAAATCAAGGATCACAAAATCACTAACTAAATAGCTAGCCAATTTCGGCGATAAGAAGATCCAAAGCTATTTCAGGAGTCATTTTCCCGGTTTTTATATCAATATCTACCCTTAATATTCTGCGATATATTTTTTTTAGATCACTTTCCGAAAAAATCATAATTTGATCGAGGATTTTCTGAAAAACATAAGGGTGTATAGAAAGTTCTTTGGCTCCGGACATATCTTTTCTGCTCATTTTGGCTAATACCAGATTACGAAACTGAAAATTAATCATTGAAAGAAGGTAGTAAACCGAATCCCCTTTTTCTAAGTGTTTATAGGTTAGCTTGAAAGCATCCGATGTTTTTTGTTTTGAAATGTATTCGACCACCTTAAATATATCCCCTTCGACCTTACTAGTCACTAGAAGATTTACGTCTTTAATTTCAATAACTTCATTATTTTTATATAAGACCAATTTATCTATTTCATTAGAAAGCTCCCAGAGGTCATTCCCCACAAAGTTAATTAATTGATTCAATGCTTGGCCATCTATCGATCCCCCATTATTTGATATTCTTTTTCGAATCCAATCCTTTAAGTTATTTTGTTCTAGCTTTTGATACTTTTTAATTTCAGTTCCATCTTCTAAAAAATTAGCAAGTTTTTTACTGTTAACCTCCTGCTCTTCAATAATTATTATCAGATTATCAGATTTAGAAAAAAACCTGAGAATCGTATTAGATAAATCTTGTTTAGATGATAATAGTCCATTCGCAACAATAATCTTTCTTTTTTCAAAAAGAGAACTCTGAGATGCAATATTTTTGATATCATCTTCGCTAGGCAAAGAATCAATAAAAACAACCTCTGCCCTTGAGCCAAAAGTATTTTTATAATAATCAATTGATAAGGCTAGCTGATCCCTTATTTGGAAAGAATCGTCACCGTGAATTATAAGTATCATAATAATTTCTATTTTTGACAAACAGGACAAAACCTTACAGAGCGACTTCCAAATTTCTCTCTCTTAATCTTCCCCCCGTCCTTTCGGAAACAATTAAGGCCCTCTCGCTGATAAACTTTATGAAAATTCTGATAACCGCCCTTTGTCCCATCTATTAAGCGGTAATCACTCATACTATCACCCTTCAATTCAATAGCAAGATTTAGTATCTTTTCCATTGAATTAAAAATTCTTTTCATTTCCACTCTACTTAACTCCTTAGATTTTTTAAAAGGACTTATTTTTGAATCCCAAAGAATTTCATCGGAATATATATTACCTATTCCGGATATTGTTGGCTGATCCATTAACACGGCCTTAATAGATCCTCCCCTTTTAGATAAAATTTGACTTAAGTCTTCAAAATTAATTTCTAAAGCATCTGGGCCTAATATTTTTTTGAGGTGCGCTTCAAGCTTATCCTTAGTCCAAAATTCTATCTTTGCAAACTTACGAGGATCAGACATTGCTATCATTTCACCATTATCAAGAAAGAGGATAAAATGGATATAAGAATTTATTTTTTCCAATAATGGCTCTTTTGAAGGAACCCATTTTTCTTTTTCCTTTTTCCATTTACCAAGAAGAAGATGTCCAGATATTTTTTGATGAATTAAAATATTCTTTCCATTTAATAAGGATATTATTATATTCTTTCCTCTTCTTTCAATCCCTTCAATAGCACTCCCCTTAATAGTGTCTATATCTCCATCAAAAAAGAATGCTACCCTCTTGGGAACATCGGTCCAAAAATCAATTATTCTACGCCCAATTATCTTTTGGGCCAATTCATCTACCGTTGTTTTAACTTCAGGAAGCTCAGGCATTATGTTACAAAAAAACCGCACCAATCCGTCTTCAATACAGCCAAAAAAACGATTGGTGCGAAAATGATAATTACTCTTTTTCTCCTAATATTTTTTGAACTTTTTCAATTATTTCTCCTGGAGTAAAGTGCGCCTTAATCAAGAAATCGACTGCTCCTAATTTTAGCCCTCTCTCTACATCATCTCTCTGTCCTAGGTTTGATAGAATAACAACTGGAACATTAACAAGGTCTGAATCTTCTTTTATTTTTGCCAAAACCTCAAATCCATCAATTCCTGGAAGTATCAGGTCAAGTAATATTATATCTGGCTTATTTTCTTTAGCTTTCTTGACTCCATCCTCTCCATCAACACCTTCATAGACATCATATCCCTCACGAGAAAGCTTTTGAGTTATAAGCTCTCTAAGAAATTTATCGTCTTCAACTACTAATATTTTTATAGCCATATTTTTCTATTATTAAAGCCCGGTTATAATTTCCGTCCTTTAATTTAATTTATTTACCAATTTGTTTTGTAACTTTATCTAAAACTTCTTGTGGATCAAAGTCAGTCTTTATTAACCAATCTCTTGCGCCAAGCTTTTGAGCCAAATCAAGCTCTACCGGTTGTCCGGAGTTAGATATTATTATAATGGGTATCTTGGAAAAGCTCCTATCTTTCTGAAGCTCTTTCATAACCTCAAATCCTCCCATTCTCGGCATTATGATGTCTAAAAGTATAAGATCGGGAATTTCCTTCCTTACTTCCTCTATTCCGTCAACTCCATCCTTAGCAATAGTAACCTCATATCCCTCTTGCGTTAGTTTTTTTTGAAGGAGATTCAGTAATATTTCTTCGTCCTCTATTATTAATATTTTTTTTGCCATAATTTTAATTGATTAATTCGCAGAGCGTTCATTTCTTGCTCTAAGATATTCTACAACTTTTTAAGAAAATCATCAAACTCTTCTTGGCTCCTGACTGGCAAAGAGAAATAAAAAGTACTTCCCACCCCCTCTTCAGACTCGAACCAAACTCGCCCCTTATGGGCTTCTACTATATTTTTACATATAAAGAGCCCTAGTCCTGAGCCCTCAGTTTCCATTTTAATAATATTTTTTGCTCTAAAGAATTTTGTGAAAACCCTTCCGTGCTGATCCTTGGGTATGCCCACTCCACTATCTTTTACTGAAACTTCTATTTCGTCTTTTTCTTTATTATAAGAAATATTTAATTCCATGACTCCTCCCTGATTGGTGTATTTCATTGCGTTTTCTATGAAATTCTGAATAACTAAAGTTATCTTTCCTACATCGGTAGCAATTTTCGGGGTTTTCTTTTTCGGAATATTTATATTAAATTTTATGCCTCGCCTTTTAATTTCTGTTTTATAACTCTCTATTAATGGTACTGCAATGTCTTCAATATGAGATAATTCTAATTGATATAAGTACCGCCCTTCCTCTATTCTTGTTACATTCAAAAGATCATTAATAAGACTAATCATTCTTTCATTTGACGAATAAGTCTTTTCTACTAATCCTTTTTGATCTTCATTTAGTTCCCCAAGATCACCATCCAGCAGTATCCTCATGGTCCATTTTATGGCCGATAATGGCGTTCTTAGCTGATGAGCTGCAATAGAAACAAATTCACTTTTCATTGCTTCAATCATTTTTTCCCTTGTAATATCATGAACAACCACAAGAGATCCTATTTTTTCATCCTCATTAATAATAGATACTTCTGAAATATCCAAGGTTAAATTATCTTTATTAACTAGTTCTGCTCTAAATTGGTCTGTTGATCCATTTCCATTCTGAAACAAAGAACTTTCCGATAATGATTCTATCAATGGCAACATGTTTTTACTATCCTTTAGTTCATTAAGAGACTTATTTATTACCTCTTCGGAAGAAATGTAGAAAAATTTTTCAATCTTTGGATTTATTAATCTCACTACATTGTCTCTATCAAAAACCATAAGGCCGTCGGTAAAATTAGTAATGATGGCCATAGTTTTATTCTTCTCCTCTTCTGCCTTTTTCCAAGCATCTTCAACATCTTCAAGTATATTCAATAATGCTAATCTTGATTCTGTGACTTCAACATTCTTTATCTCAAGCTCTTTGGTCTTCTCGCTAACCCTTTCTTCCAGTTTTTTTTGAAACTCTTTTGTTTCGCTAATATCGGTTATGACAAGAAAGTATCCTAAAAAATTATCATTGTTATCGCGACGAGCCAAGGTCGATACACTGACCGGTACTTTTTCATTATTCTTTTTTAGAAGAACAAACTCCTTTTGAATTGAATCTTTTTGAACAGGCATTTCCTCTTTCAATTCTTGAACCTTTGATTTTTCCAAAAACAAAAAATCAATGCTATTACCAATTGATTCCATTTCATCATATCCCGTAAGTGTCTGAAATGACTGATTAACTCCTAAAATAAGATTTAAGGGATTAACAGTACAAAAAGCCAAAGGCAAAAACATAGTAAGATCATCAACATACCTTTGAAGATCGTCCAAGTCTTCTTTTATTCTTTCCAGGTTCTTTTTTAATAAATTGTTTTCTTCGGTCATTCCTATTTATCCCAAGTTAATAAATACTCATGATACGGATCGCCCTTGTACACACATTTCGTTTCGGTAACCTTAACATTCTTAGAGCCTATTGCAAGCTAAACAATTTGTGAAAAATATCCCGCCTAATAAATACACATTATCGGATGAAATTTATAATCTTTGGCCCTAATAACTGCTTCTCT
>JAHXGM010000005.1:18466-27577 GCA_019923605.1 Candidatus Nealsonbacteria bacterium
TTAAATAGCTCTTTGGCAGTTATTGATTAAAATTACGCTAAGTGACTCTGGGGGCCAATCAAGGGGCTTAATTTTATCTAAATTAAAATATAACCCAATTCATCCATTTTTTGATCAAAAGGTTTAGCCCTTCTTCTCCTTCCTTCTTTCTTATGCAAGAAATAGTTCCTAATATAACATCCCCTCGCACATGGCCCTTTATCTTAGTTATCTTGTCAACTACTTCTTCCAATGATTTCTCCATGCTAATTATTGTTTTTAGCTTCCTTTAACTCTTCTTTCAGCTCTCTCATCTTAAGCTCTCTACCAACCATGAGTTTATTTATTTTTTGAAGCTCATAAATATTTTGTTCAAGCTCTTGTGTCCTTTGTTGAATTTTTTCTTCTAAGTTTTGCGTAAACTCTTCTAATTCTCTTGTCCTAGCAGCCACACGTATTTCCAAAATATTTTTAGAATCCTCTAATTTTTCTTGAGCTTTCTTAACTTCTGTCAAATCAAAAAGGCCAAAAAAACACCCCGTATTTTTAGCTCCACCAGTGTCTCTTGCCTTTGCGAAAACACTTACTGGGATAAGCCTATCTCCCTTTTCTTTAACTAAAATTTCCTTGTCTTGAATATGACCCTTCTTAAGGGTTTCATTTAAAATATCTGTTATTCCTTCATCAAAAATATCTTCTATAGACTTGCCTATCAGCTCATAAGCACCCATTCCTATAATTTTTTCAAAAGCTGGATTAACTTCAAGTATTACGCCCTTAGAACTGGTAGAAAAAATGGGCAATGGGGTAAAGGATAAAAGCTCCTGAGAGTATTCTTCAAGAAGTGTTAAGTCTTCAATCAAAATTTTGACCCGATCTTCGCAATTTTTATTTTCTCCTACCATTTTATTATAAATATATGTTTATTGCCATTTCTATAAGAACACTCTCTTTCTTCTATAATCACGTCTTTCTTTACTACTATTTCTGATATTTTTTTAAAATATCCGGAAAGATAGACGCACATAATAGGATGGATATCAAAATCTTCTAATTCTAATACTAAAAAATTTTCTTCTTCGTTAAGCTCAGATGGTATAAGATTACCGCATGAATAATGACGTGCCCAAAGCTTTGAGCAAAAACCTTAACAACAAACGACATTTTAGGAGCATTTTCCCCAATCTCATTTCTAACCTGATTTTCGTTAAAATCGAAAACTTCGGCTATAGCGAGAATAGATAAAACTCTTAACCCTATTGGATAAAATGCCATAGTTTCCACTTCTTCCTTCTATCTTCATTATTTCATCTGCCTGATCTTTTGTTGTTTTAATTCCCATTAGATTTCAGAAATTAATATTTTATAAATCTTATTCTAACATTTTAAAGTCTCCATTTCCAGTTAATCATTAAAAAGAGAAAGATTATTTGGGCTAGAATTCTCTTTCTTCGGCTTTTCTATTCTTTTTAATAAAGATTTAAAATTGAGATCCATAAAAAAATCTTCAGCCTTTTTTTGATCATAGTCTCCCCATCTGTTTTTTCTTAAATCCAGCCTACTAATATCAACGTCCCTCTTGATAGTAACTAATTCTTTGCTTAAAAAAGCTTCTTTTCGGTAATCAACCAGTTTCTTTTTAACAGTTAAGATTATACTCTCTGATTCTTGATCAACCGCTTTATAAATTCCTTCCAGTGTTTTGAATTTTAAAAGGAGATCTTGTGCGGTTTTCTCTCCTATCCCGGGAACACCTAATATATTATCAGAAGGATCACCTCTTAAAGACTTGAAGTCAATGAGTTGATTTGATGATAGCCCCTTATATTTTTCTTTTACTTTCTCGCTATCATACAAAAAAAATTCCTTAATACTTCTTTGAAGTAAACAGGCTTTTGTTGTGGGAGAAATCAATTGGAGTATATCCATATCACCACTTAAAATGACCGCTTCTCCGTATTTCTTTTCGGCAATGATATCACATATTGTTCCAATAATATCATCGGCTTCAAATCCCTCTCTTTCAATCATTATGATATTGAAAACATCAAGTCCCTCTTTGACCAGAGGAAATTGAGCATATAAATCATCTGGCGATGGAACCCTCTTTGCTTTGTAATCCTTGAATTTCTTGTGCCTAAAAGTTGGTTTTGGGACATCAAAAGTCGCAATTACGTAGTCCGGATTAATGTCCTTAATGCTTTTAAATAAGATTGAAAAAAAACCGTAAACCGCATTTACAACTCTACCATCCTTTACTGTAAGGGGGGGTAGTGCGTAATAGGCACGATGAATAAGTGAATTACTATCAATTACTAAAAAGATGTCTTTTGGCTCCATAATTATATACGACAATATATCATTAAATTGACCAAAATGAAACAAAATGATATAAGATTATTGTTATCGGGGCGTGGTGTAACGGCTAACATATGCGCTTTGGGAGCGTAGGACTCCCAGTTCGAATCTGGGCGCCCCGACAAATATTTAGCGGGTGTCGTATAATGGCTATTATGACAGCCTTCCAAGCTTTAGATGTGGGTTCGATTCCCATCACCCGCTCCAAAAAAGATGTTTACGTTATCTGATTACTGAAATTAAAATCAAAAGAACACCTATTACGATTCTATACACTATAAACGGATAGAGCGTGTGAGTTGAGATAAATTTGAGAAAATACTTTATTGTCAAAAAACCAAAAACGCAAGCTGAAATGATTCCAATGACAAAATGAAGAAAAGTATCGCCTTGTATCGTGTATGTGTTCATTGCCTCATTAAACTTGAGAAGACCAGCTCCCGCAACAATGGGACCGGAGAGTAAGAACGCGAACTTAGCCGCCTCATCGCGCTTAACGCCAATAAATAACCCGGCAGACATAGTGGCACCGGAACGGGAAATGCCTGGGATGAGGGCAATTGTTTGAAACAAGCCGATGATTAGCGACTCTTTCTTTGTTATTGAACTTCCGTTACGCATCTTTTTTCCATACTTTTCAGCAAAAAACATTATAAAACTAAAACCGATAAGAGCTACACCAACGAGCCACAATTGCCTGAATGACGATTCAATTATAGATTCAAATAATAAACCAAAAACGACAGTCGGTATCGTACCGATAATAAGCCTAACAAGTAATGGACGATTTCTATACAAATCCGCATAGTCTTTAAAAAAGAACAATAATACAGCAAAAAGCGTCCCGAGATGAATTGAAGCGTCAAACGCAAGTCCGAATCGCTCTGGGGAAACGCCAAAAAAATGTTCAAGTATTATAAGATGTCCAGAGGATGATATTGGAAGAAATTCCGTTACCCCCTGAACAAATCCTGCGACTGCGGCATATATATAGTCCATTGCGATTGGCTATTGAAAGATTGAAGAATTGAAAATTTATGAACGCTGATTTATACTGATTTTATTAAGCGTGTCTAAGGCGATATCACCTTTTTTGGTAAATCGATCAGAATATCTTGATATTCCTTCCAATCTTTCAGGTTTAAGTCGCCAATTTTTGATTTAGAGTAGCCATTCATATGCTTTAATGTAATTGTACAGGAATTTTCAAATTATATCAATTTTTTTCGTCGCACGCTCGCGTGCAGTTTGGCCAAGGCGAGTGGCAAAAATAGAGAGGGTGTGTGGGGAAAAATTCCCGCCCCGCCCTCGCTTTCGCCACTCCTTTTTCCGCCACCGCAATTTTTCGTGCCAATGAAATTGGTATGCCACACTTATTATAACTTTTCGTATAATGTTCGCTCATAAAAAAATTTAGCCATTGATGGTTTAACTTCTGCTTGATTTATTTAATGCAATTTCGTGAGCAAGGTCGGAAAGATTAACGATTGAATTGCACACCATATGTCCCTCTTACATTTCTGGTTGTGATAAGATGATTATTTTTTTGACTGATTATTTTTATCATAGCTCTATGTTCTATTTCTCGATCTGAAATTGAAGGAAATATTATTTTTTTATTTTTTATTAATTTTTCAAACATAAAAAATTATTTTAGTCCCAGCCATAATGGGAAAAATTTATTCCTTTTAAATAATATTCTATAGATTTTTCAACATAAGGAACTATATTTTCTGGTAATTTATTTAAAGGAAACCATACCAACCCTCCACATTTATCTGGCTCCATATTTTTAATATCACCATGCCACTTTTTAACCTCAAAGAAAAATGCCACCCTTTCATTATTAGACTTATTGTGCATAATATGCATAAACTTTATATCTTCAGGCTCTATAGCTATACCGATTTCTTCTTTAGCTTCTCTTATTGATGCACTAACTATTTTTTCCCCTCCGTCTAAATGACCAGCAGGCACATGATAATATCCGTCCATATAACCAGTATTTTCTCTTAATAAAAATAAAATTTTATTATTTTTAATAAGAAATAAATGGACATCCGCTACTAAACTAAATCTTGCTTTTTTCATATTTTTTTCAAAAACTAAATTTTTTTAATTTCATCGTTTTTAATACTTGGTTTCAAGTTTCTATTGCAACTTAATTGTTAATTAATTTGTACTATCCAACATCAGTAATTATTGATAAAGTAGCTTTGAGCAAAATCATAAATATACTCCGAAAAACCCCTTAAAAGGGTTTTTTTAGTGTTTACAAACTGTATAATTATTATACTTCTTTACAAGATCTTTGAATGGCCCACTAAAGACTATTTCGCCTTTATCTAGCAAATATACTTTTTGTGAGAATTTTTCAACAATTTCTATTTCATTCGTTGCCATAATAATTGCCGTCTTATACTCCTTATTAAAACGGTCTAAAATCCCTAATATCAAATCAACACTTTCAATATCAATACCAGATAAAACCTCGTCTAGTATCAACAGTTTCGGATATAAGACAAGTGCTCCAGCTAGAGCAACTTTTTTTTTCTCACCTCCTGATAAATAATGAATTAACTTATCCTGAAGCTTTTCTATCTTCATTTCTTCCATTATTCCATTAACTCTTTTTGATATTTCATCTTCGCTAAATCCGTAATTTATTAAAGAAAAAGCGATGTCATCAAAAACAGTTGGTCCAATCATTTGATCTTCCGCCCTTTGAACAACGACGCCTACCTTTCTTTGAATATCATTAAAGTTATCGGCCGGATCTATTCCGAAAACGTCAACACTTCCCTCAGTAGGTCGCAATAATCCTATAATATGCATCAAGAAAGTGCTCTTGCCTGAACCATTTGAACCAATTAAAGCGATATTCTCGGCCTCTCTGACTATGAAATCAAGACCACATATGGACACTTCTGTTTTATCGGGATATCTATGCTTAATACATTTTACCGAAACAATTTCTTTGTTTTTCATAAAATTAAACTAGATAATATAAATATCACTATCCCCCAAGAAATTACTATAACATCGAGGTAGCTAAACTTCTCTTTCGTACGTGAGTATATTCTTCCATTATATCCCCTAATCAACAAAAGGCCATACATCTTCTCTCCCCTTTCAATAAGAGAAATAAGAATAGCCCCTATCAACTTACCAACATTTATAACAGATCTGACTAGCCCACCCGATGTCCCTCCCCTAACTTTCATCATTTGAAAGCGTGTTTCTATTTCTTCTATAATTAAAAAGAAGTAACGGTAGGTCAAAAGAAACATACTAGAAAAGAAGGAAGATAATCTACTAATTTTTGAAAAAACCAAAGAGTAAGGAGTAATGCAAAAAAATAGCATTACTGCAAAAGCTATAATTAAGGCCCTAAAAAGAGTAATAAGAGGAAGCCATCCTTGATTTATTTGAGAAAGAGCAAAAATTGAAGTAAAAATGATTGGATAAAAAGACCACTTCCCAATCATCTTTAATGGTATTTTTGAAATAAGAGAAATAATTATCAAATTCAAAAAAACAAATAAGAAAACATGAAATGATTTTGAAGAAATTACTGATAGAAAAATAAGAAGAAGAAGAACCGCCTTAGATAAAACGGTTCTTCTATGAAAAAAACTGTTAATACTATTAGAATAATAATCAATTAAATAAACCTCACTCATTTAATAAGTTCCGGCCTAGTTTTATCGATATGCTTTATTCCAACAAAAGTAACAATGCTTTCTATCGCAGCCCCCCATAATACAAAAGGCAAGGATAAGCTTAAAAAGATAAGAAGTGATATTTCATCATGATGTTCTTCGTCATAATACTTTTCTTCATAATGATCATGATCATCAAAGAAAAATTTATCAACCTCTAAATTGGCTGCCAAAACTATTCCGAGCGTTAAGAAGAAAGAAAGGAGTATAGCTAAAAAAGTAGTTAATCCTCCTCTAAGAGATTTATCCTTAAGTAACTGTTTGAGTACCCCGAAAAGAGCAATGCCAATAATTGCCTGTGCCCAAAGAATCAAGGTATTTAGTCCAATTATTGACAATCCACCGTGTGCAAACGAAGCTAAAATAAAATTGACTAAAAACGATATTACAAGAGACCAATGAATTCCCATTATTATTCCAACAAAGACCATCATATTAATGTGCGCTGGGATGCCTAAGGGAACAGACATTAAAAGAACAACCAAAGCCGTAAGTATGGCCGCGAGGGGCATTCTTCTGAGATCGCTTTTTAATCTTATAGCCGAAATTGAAAGGAACACTAAGGTTATGGCAAAGCCCAACACCCATAACCAAATTGGGAGAACTCCGTCTGGAATGTGTATATGCATGATATATTAATTATTTTAATTATTTAGCAAATTCTATCACCCGACTTTCCCTTATTACATTAACCTTTATCTCTCCTGGATACTTTAATTCTTCTTGTATTCTTTTTGCCACACCTCTTGCAATATTTCTTGCCTGAAGATCGTTTACTTGATTAGGTCTAACAAACACTCTAATTTCTCTACCCGCTGCTATGGCATAACTCTTCTCTACTCCCTCAAAGGAATTAGCAATATCTTCTAGCTCTGCTAATCTCTTAAGGTAGTTTTCTAAATTATCCTTTCTAGCACCTGGCCGAGCTCCGGATATAGCATCGGCTGTTTGAACGATAATTGATTCTATTGTTTCATAAGGATGCTCTTCATGATGAGATCTCACGGCCTTAATGACATCGGGCTCAACACTAAATTTTTCTAAAATCTTAGCTCCAATTTCTGTATGAGATCCTTCTACTTGATGATCTATGGCTTTACCAATATCATGAAGTAATCCGGCTTTTTTAGCGATCATAACATTAGCTCCAATTTCTGCTGCCAAAGATCCTGCCAAGAAACTAGCCTCAACCGAATGAAGTAATGCATTCTGTCCATAACTGGTTCTAAATCTTAACCTTCCAATTAGTTGAACAAGCTTAGGGTCTAATCCCACAACACCCGTTTCATAAACTGCTAATTCTCCCGCTTCTTTAATTTGCTTTTGTATTTCTGTTTCAGCCCAAATAACAGTCTCCTCTATTCTGGCTGGCTGAATTCTTCCATCTCTTATCAGCTTTTCTAAAGCAATCTTAGCAATATGTCTTCTTACTGGATCAAACCCAGAGATTACAACGGCCTCAGGAGTATCGTCGACAATAATTTCAACACCAGTTAATTTTTCAAGAGTTTTAATGTTTCTTCCTTCTTTCCCGATTATCCTTCCCTTCACTTCATCACTGGGAAGACTAACCGTTGTTGTTGTAATTTCTTGTGTTTGAGCAACTGCACACTTTTGAATAACCAAAGAAACTATCTCTTTGGCTTTCTCTTCGTATTTTTCCCAACCCTCTTTTTCAATTTCTCTTATCTTCGCCATCACTTCTTCGCTATTCTCTTTTTCTACCTTAGCGATAATTTCTTTCTTTGCGTCTTCAGCAGATATTTGAGCGACCTCTTCTAACTTCTTAGCTGCTTCTAAATGAAGTTGTTCTATATTTCCTTTAATTACTTTCAGTTTTTCTACTTTCTCATTGAAATCTTTTTCTTTCTTCTCATAATCAACATGTTTTTGATCTAGGGTATTTTCACGCTTAAGAAGAATTTTTTCTCTTCTTATTATTTCAATGTTTCTTTCATCAATCTCTCTTTTCGATTCCTGTATTAATTGACTTGCCTTTTCACTAGCCTGAGTAATAATATTTTCTGCTTCTTCTCTAGCTCTTTTAACTTTCTTCTGAAGCTTAGCTTCAATTGTTTCATAATTTCTTTTAGCAAGGGACTGACGAACATAGTATCCAAAAATGGAACCGATCATCAATGAAACGGCCCCTACCACAATGGGGATGATTTCCGACATATTTTTTTGTCAAAACTTGTCTCCGATAATTCTATCTAACCAGAAATGCCACCCTTTTGGGGCTTAGGTAAGGATAATGAGATATAACAACAGTGAGTTTTTTGATAAATTTCATTGCTTCAGTTGCAGTGTTTGCATTCGTCCGATCGAAAATATCTATACGAAGTTCAAGGTTTAAAATTAATTTAACTACAATCCAATTCTATCAATAATTAGCAAAAAATCAAGGGAAAAGGCCTTTTTAAAAGGCCTTAAGGTCTAATATCAACACTCCTTATTTTATCAAATGACCATTAAATACAAAGCTCAAAGCAGCTAATGATTTTGGAATTATGCCAAATGGTGATATTTCTCTCCAATCTGGTAAAGGAAGTCTAGGGGTTATGCTTTGAACCCTAGAGCAAACGTTGCCAGCTCCATCGGTGACGTCAAGTCGAATATTTACAGGAGAAGTGTTGCTGAAAGTAGTTGTAGCTATTTCTGTATTAGCCGTTCCGGGATTACCTCCCGGAAAAGTCCAGCTAAATCTTGGAAGACCAGTAAAAACTTGTGAGCCAGTTGCATTAAATGTAACTACTTCATTTATGCTTGGTCTTGCTGGACTAATGGTAAATTCTGGAAAAGGGTAAGGATTACTAGGAGTGGTAAAATTTGGACCACTTACCCATCCAGAATTTTGCCCCTGCTATCGTGTGCACGAATCCACCAGTGATAAGTTCTACCAAAAGAAATTGTGTGCAGCTGCACCGTCTCTTGTGACATCAATCGGAATTGTCATTGCTATTCTATCTTCTCCTGAAGGAATTCCCCAACTACCTACAAAAGAACCAGTTGGAGTTTCTCCTTCAATGGGGGGCAAAGAACTTTCTCGTAC
>JAHXGM010000005.1:27589-33497 GCA_019923605.1 Candidatus Nealsonbacteria bacterium
AAGAAAAAGAAGTCCTCACTCTATAATCACTAGCTTGAAGACAAGAATCGTCATTTGCACAGTTAAAACTTATCCAACCAACTACATCGCCGCCCCAAGCCCAATTTTGAAAAACTCCCGTATCCCTATTAATAGAAACTCCGTAGCCCAATGGCGGATTACATTCGGCTCCTTCACACCTTAGCTTTATCCAACCATCCCAGCCATCGGCGCCACCAGCTAATGCTCTGACCCAACCAGAAACTTCCCCCGAATCAATATTAACTCGTGCCGAGTTTGAAGGCCCTCCTGGAGGTTCTGCTGGATTAAAGTTTATCCAGCCAATATGTTCAGACCAAGCATGTCCAGAAAGATTTCCATTTGTATCTATATTCACTCCGTAATTATGTGTTCCGCAAGAATTGTCATTCGTACAGTTAAAACTTATCCAACCAATATTCTCAGACCAAGCCCAACCAGTAACATTGTTGACAACATCTGCTTCCACCCTTAATTCGGTAATTAAAAAAGCAACCGCAAATAAGGTTGTTGTCAACACAAGAATAAAAATTAAATTTAGTGGAAATGATTTTATATTTTTTTTATTCATATGATAAATGTTATTATATAATTACAAAAAGGACTATTTTTTCTTTATAACACTATCTATTAGTCCATACTCTTTTGCTTCATCAGGAGTAAGATAAAAATCCCTGTCCGTATCCTTCTCAATACGTCCTAATGGTTGACCTGTATGCTTCGATAAGATTTTGTTTAACTGCTCTTTGGTCTTTATAATCTGCTTTGCGGTTATTTCAATTTCACTAGCTTGACCCTGTGCTCCCCCCATTACTTGATGTAACATTATTTGCGAATTAGGAAGTGCAAATCTTTTACCTTTTGCTCCTACCGATAATATTACTGCTCCCATTGATGCGGCCATTCCAACACAAACAGTTGAAACGTCTGGTTCTATATATTGCATTGTATCATATATCGCTAGACCTGCAGTCACTGAACCACCCGGACTATTTACATAAAGCTGAATATCTTTCTTAGGATCCTGACTAGCCAAAAACAAGAGCTGAGCGATAATAAGGTTTGAAAGAGAATCGTTTATTGGTCCAGCCAAAAATATGATTCTTTCTTTTAATAAGCGAGAAAAAATATCATATGATCTTTCGCCTCTAGGTGATTTTTCAACTACAATTGGCACTAATTGCATAAAATTATTATTAATTGTTTTATAATTTTAGCTCTCGTCTTCTTCATCTTCTTCTAAATCTTCTGCCTCGTTGCCCTCAAGCCCTTTAACATCTATTTTCCATCCAGTAAGTTTTGCTGCAAGTCGGACATTTTGACCATCTTTTCCAATAGCCAACGAGAGCTGATCGTCTGGAACTATTGCTAAGGCTCTATTCTTTTCCAATACTTTAACTTCAACGACTTTAGCTGGAGCCAATGCGTTAGTAATAAACTTTTCAGGTACTGCGGAGTATTCAACTATATCAATCTTTTCACCATTAAGTTCGGATATTACTGCAGAAACTCTAGTTCCTTTCTGGCCGACTACAGCTCCGATTGGATCTATTCCTTCAGTTTCTGAATAAACAGCAACTTTTGATCTATTCCCCGCTTCTCTAGCAATTGCTTTTATTTCAACTGATCCTGATGAAACCTCGGGTGCTTCTAATTCAAATAGTTTTACAATAATTCTCGGATAAGAACGAGAAAGAAAAACAACCGGACCCTTAGGAGTTTCTTCTACTTTTAATAAGTAGACTTTTAGCCTTTGGCCAATTCTATATTGTTCGTTTGGAACTTGTTCTTCTCTACTCAATACGCCTAAAGTTTTACCTATATCAATAAAGACATTTGGTCCCTCCATTCTTTGAACAATGCCTGGTAAAATTTCTCCTTCCTTACTTTTGTATTCATCTAGTACCATTTCTCGTTCTGCTTCTTTTATTTTTTGTAAAACAACCTGCTTGGCTGTCTGAGCGGCTATCCTGCCATAATCTGCTTTCTCTTCAAGTTCTATATCAACCTCTTCTTCTAGCTGAACATCTTCTTTTATCTTTCTAGCATCTTCAATCATTATATGTCTCTCGGGATTGAATTTAACTTTCTTTGAATCTTCATCCTCTTCAATCTCTCCCTCTTCCTTTTTAATTCTTAACTCCTCGGCCTCTTCATCTAAAAGAACCATAGAATCATCAATGGCCATCTTAACCTGCCAGAAAGTAAGCTCCCCACTCTTTGGATCAAGTTTTGCTTTGATGATTTGTCCCCTTTCTCCGTATTCTTTTTTGTAAGCAGCTGCGATTGCTTGCTCAATTATTTCAAAAACCTTCTTTTTGGGAATATCTTTTTCTTCTGCTAATTGAGTTACTGCTGATGTAAAATTTTTCAAATCCATATTTTATACGTTAATTAGAAAATAAAATCCGTTATTCCAACGGATAGAAATATCTTTCATTCATTATATTTTCAGTTTATCAAATAACAGTAGTGTGTCAAGGTAAAAAATATTTTAATAATAGTGGAGTAAAGTAGGTTTCTATAATCGCTCCCAATAAGAGAAGGGGTAAAATAATTGATAAAAATAATTTACAAGACGCCATCAATTCTCCTTCAAGTTTAACTTTTCTTTTTTTCCCAAGAAATGCCATGTGGCCAAGATAGAGTCCCATTCCGCTACCTAGGAAAACTCCAGCTAGCTCAAATATACCATGAGGCAAAACCCCAATTAAAGTAATGGCTCCGTATGAATAAAAAATGACTCCGAGAAGAAACCCGTTGATAACAAGAAAAAGAGCCGGGAAAATACCAAATGCTATACCCGAGATAATTGAAATAAAAACTTTTATACTATTATTTAAGAAAATGAAAATAAATATCTGCCAGTCCTTTAAAGAGTTTATGAAATCTGTTAAAGGAATTATGTCTGCAATTATTTTCTCTGAAATCAAGGAATCTTTCGTTGAAGCGGAATACCCCGCCAAAGCAAAAAAAATAAATATATATCCTGACAGAAATACGTATTTTTTAATTCTTGAAAAAAAATCGTTCATTGTTATGAAAAATAAGGCTGATAACTTATAACAGAAACCAGCCTTATTTTCAAAATACAGCCTAATGAAAAGCTTAGAGGTTTCCTATGTCCGCTTCTAGTTCTTTAATCATTACTTCAGTGTCTTCTATGCTTTGGTCTATTAAACCAAGCTCAGATTCAATGTCTTTTATTTCATCTCCATCTCCAATCAAGTCTATTATCGGCTCTTCCATTATCGGTTCTTTTATTTCTTCATTTAGGATTACTGGCCTTGGACTCGAAAAAATAAACGCCAAAGACACAATCACTAAAATAACTATGATGATTAAAATAATCTTCTTATTTTTATTCATTTTATTATGACCAATTTTTAATTCTTATAATTACTCTTCTATTTCTTTCTCTTCCTCTTGGTCTTGGCCAATTACTTCAACATTCTCTCTTAAGGTCAGCATAACATCTCTAATAATGTTTTGAAGAGGGGAAATAAATTGATCCCTAAGAACTCTGTGATCATTTCTTAAGTCTCTAATTACTGCGGAGAAGTCGCTCCTAAGAGTTTCTTCAGATTCAATAGTTACTATGTAAGATTTTGTAGCTTGCTCAATAACCATTTCACGTGCTCGCTCTATAAGATTCCTTGAATCTTGGATGTGAATATATGTTTCAGTTAAATTGATGCCCCTGGATTCCTCTATCTTTGCAACTCTTACTTCAATCTTATCTAAAACAAGTTCCATTGCGTCTAAAAACCCACCATATCTAGAAGAAAGATTTCTATTTAATCTATCAATATTTTCTGCTAAACGTTCAGCTGAAACTCTTCTTCTTTCATCTCTAATTCCTTGAAGTTTTTCTTTAAATTCTTCTTGTTGAACCCTATCTTTTTCTGCTCTCTCTTCTCTAATACTTTCTACCTGACTTCTCATTTCCATAGTTCTAGTTTCTATCGCCTCCATCCTTTTTCTTCTAATTTCTTGGAAATCTCTTACTTGTGTCAATCCCTGATTTTGATCTCTTCCTGCTGGAGTGACAGGCTGTGATCTTTCTACTTGTGCAAACACAGAAGCAGAAGATCCTAAAACCATAGTACTTGCCAATAAAATAAATAATGCTTTTTTGCTCATTTTAAAAAATGTTAAATTAGTTTTATTTTTAGTAAACCACTAAAAACTAACGACCTTTGCTTAATTTTATCCCCCAAGCTTCTTTTGTCAAATAAATTTTAGGGAAATATTAAGCTTTTTCGTAAATATGATAATTATGTTACCCAATATTTTTTCTTCACCGTTTCATCTCTTTTGGTCTCAATTCCATCCAGCTCCTCTTTGGCATGAATATTAAGTAATCCCAATTCTTTATCAGATAAAGAATTCAATCTTCTAGCCTCGGCTTCTAAAAAATCTTTATTGTTATTTAATGGGTCTAGTAAAACATAGGAAAGAATAATATTTAATATCCAACCGATCCTTGGTCCTGGTTTTATGTCTAAAGATTTCATCAAATCATTACCGCCTATCTTTAACATCTTAACTGAAATTGGGTCTTGAGAAACTTTATCTATTAAATATCTCAAATGTCTTAGCTTATATGGCTCTGCTTTAGAAACTCCTGACCCTATTCTGTCGCACATCCTAACCTGAAGCAATTCATCAATATTTTCTATTCCAACCTGACGAACCAATCTTCTTATGGAAGATTCAGACACCTCTCCAACGTTGTAATAAAATAAATGATATCTGACTAGCTTCACTATCTTAATAATGTCTTTTCTTGAAAACTTTAATCTTTCTAAAATCTTCTGGGTCATCTTTGCACCAACTATTTCATGATTATAAAAGGTTGATTCAGACCCTTCTCCTTCTTTTACTCTTGGTTTAGCTACATCATGTAAGAGAGCTGCTATTCGCACATGCATACTAAAATCGTTCTTGGTAGCATAATCTAGGGATAATAAATTATGCTTATAACAATCGTATATATGATGCTTGTTCTGAGCAACACCGCATCCTTCATCAAGTTCGGGCAAGATAATTCCCAGCAACCCAAGCGTCCTCAATAATTCAATTCCATCCGCTGCCCTAGGACACATTATAATTTTCAAAAACTCATCTCTTATTCTTTCTTGGGATATTTCTTTTATCCATAAAGCATTTTCTTGGATAGATTCTTTTGTAATATCCTCGATTCTGAAGTTTAGAGTTGTGGCCAATCGAACACCCCTCATCATTCTTAAAGAATCCTCAAAAAATCTTATATTCGGATCACCAACGGCTTTTATTATCTTAGCACTAAGATCTGCTTGCCCTCCGAAAGGATCAATAATTTCAATTTCTTTATCATTAACTTTCATTGCCATAGCATTGACTGTAAAGTCTCTTCTGGCTAAATCTTCTTCTATACTTTTAGCCCACTTCACTTCGCTTGGATGACGCTTGTTAATATATTTTGCCTCAGTTCTATAGGTTGTAATTTCTACAATATTGTAATAATTTCTATCTTTGTCTTCTGGTAAAACAATTCCCACTGTCCCAAACTTATTCTCACAAAAAACATCGAACCCTTTTTTTTCAAATATCTTTTGAATCTGTTCAGGCCTTGCATTAGTCGCTGCGTCCCAGTCCTGAGGATTTTTCTTTCTTAAAAAATCCCGCACACATCCGCCCACAATATATGCTTCAAATTTATTACTTTCAATTATTCTTATTATTTCTTTTATTTCTTTTGGGATTTCCATTTCTTGATTTTAGCTTAAAGTCTTGTTATTTTCAACCACATAACGTAGAATCTAACTCAAAATAGCCTCCGTGGTGAAACGGATATCATGTCGGTCTTCGGAACCGCAGTTCCGGGTTCGAATCCTGGCGGAGGCAC
>JAHXGM010000006.1 GCA_019923605.1 Candidatus Nealsonbacteria bacterium
AGAGTGTAGAGAAGCGAGGCGGGCGACGGGGCGGAGAGCATACAATTTAGTTTCGCTTCAACACGCGCTCCGCGCGTCCGTCAGTCGTTTCGTTCAAAATGTATTCGAGCGAAGTCGTATAATTCCACAAAAAGAGATCCTGAAATAGGGTACGCTTTATTTTAACTAACCACTTTTCTACTTTTAATTGAAACATTTCATTAGATGTTTTTTTATTAAGCCCGCAGTATTCTAAGTTATTATAATACTCATTCCATTTACAATTCTTTTGCGTTTTAGAAACTGTGCTTTTTGTAAAATTTTTGTTGTCTTCTCTGTGACTTTTCTCAACTATAATCTAATTGGTATTACTAAGAGTCGCATTAACGACACACTATGTCAGCTAGGACTCCAAGAGAAGGATTCCTTATGAGCCTCCCAATGCCAATATACGAACTAATTACTTTTTAGTTTCCCAAAGCCCTTGATATATTTAATGAAGGGTTCTTTTATTTTCCAAATAAGAATAGATGTCAAAACCCCTATAAATGCTCCGAATAAAATATCAAAAGGCCAATGAATTCCTCCGATAACCCGCGAAATACTGACCAGGAAACTTAAAACAAAAAACCAGCATCCCGCTTTTTTGTTATAGAAATAAATAATAGTTGATAAAGCAAAAAGGAAAGATGCGTGGCCCGATGGAAAAGATGATCTGTCTGTATGGTCAAAAAGAGGGGTTATTCCCCTTTCAATAAATGGAGGAGCGTTATAAGAAAAATATCTAATCGCATCTGTTATTCCATAATTAGCAAAAACCGCTGAAAAAAAAGAAAAGAACGGCAACAATTTATATCTTTTAAAATCTTTTAGAAGAAAACCAAAAACTGCTAAAATTAAAACATAAGGCAAATATTTAGCAGTAAAAATGATTAAGCTATCTAAATAAACATATCTAAAAGCTAACGAATTTAAGACATTAAAGATAAAAAGATTAATTCCCATAAAGTTCATTTAGTTTAATTAGGTTGTCAATAAGACATGCTGTTGTTATCGGCCCAATACCACCCGGAACCGGAAGAAATAATGAAGCCTTTTTAGCTACTGTTTTATTTTCAAAATCACCAGAAACTCTACTAACTTCAATACTAGAACCAGCATCAATAGCTATTACCCCGTCTTTTATCATTTCACCTTTTATTAAGTTAGAACTGCCTGCACCAGAGATAATAATATCAGCCTTTTTGATAAATGATTCCAGATCTTTAGTTCCCTTGTTTAAAACAGAAATTGTTGCCCCCTCTGCCATTAACCATATAGATAAAGGCTTGCCGACTAATTTTCCAGAACCCACCAAAACAATATACTTATCTTTTATTGATATTTTTTCTTTAGAGATAACGTGTGCCACTGCTCCCACTACTGGTGGCAAAAAATAGAAGTCACCCGCATAGTATTTACCAAGTCGATCTTCAGAAAGAATATCAATATCTTTTTCTTTGGGTATCATATTTAAAACTTCCTGACTTTTTAGACTTGAAGGAAGTGGCAGTTGAATTATTACCCCAGATGATTTCTTATTTATTTCTTCTATCTCTTTTTTAAGATCGTCTTGAGATATATCCCCATTAAATTGAAAAAGGTTAAAATCAACTCCGGCTTTAATGCAGGATTCTTTTTTCTGAGAGATATAGGAAAGAGAAACTTTATTATCCCCTACTAAAACTACCGAGAGCTTTAGCGACAGCTTCTCTTTATCAACCCTCTCTCTAATTCTAAGCAATATTTCATCAGCTATTTTTCTACCATCTAATATCATTTGATTGGAAAATCTTTGCAAAGTTTTTTAATCTCACTTTTTACTTTCTTACAGGTATTCTTGTTATCAGCTGAAATAACTTCATCAATCCATGCTGCAATCTTTTTCATTTCTTTTTCTTTCATTCCCCTAGTGGTAATAGCTGGAGTGCCCAAACGAATACCAGATGGGTTAAACGGAGGATTCGGATCAAAAGGAATTGCATTCTTGTTAACTGTAATACCTGCTTCATCTAAAAGATCTTGAGCTCGTTGGCCTGTAGTTCCTTTACTCCTAAGATCGACCAAAAGAAGATGATTATCACTTCCACCGGTAACTAGAGTGAATCCGGCCTTTGTTAGTCCTTCAGCTAAAGCCCGGCTATTCTTCACAATTTGATGAGCATACTTTTTAAAAGCCGGCGTTGATGCTTCCTTTAAACAAACTGCAATGCCTGCGATTTGATGCTCATGAGGACCCCCCTGAAGGCCAGGGAAAACAGCTTTATTAATCTTAGAGGGCAAATCTTTGTCTTTCTTTATCCCTCTACTGGTGACCATAATCATTCCTCCCCTTGGTCCCCTTAAGGTCTTGTGTGTTGTTGTGGTAACAATATCAACGTAAGGAACTGGACTAGGATGAGCTTCAGCAATAATTAATCCGGCGATATGCGCGATATCAGCACATAGATAAGCCCCTGTTAAATCGGCAATCATTCTAAATTTCTTCCAATCAAATACTCGAGGATATGCTGTAGCCCCAACCCAAATAAGTTTTGGTTTTTCTTTTTTAACCACCTCGGCTGCCCCTTCGTAATCTATTAATCCATCTTTTTCTCTAACTCCGTAATAGAAAGATTTAAAGTGCTTTCCTGAAAAATTTACTTTCCAACCATGGGTCAAATGACCTCCGGCAAGAAGATTCATTCCTAAAACTTTGTCTCCTGGATTTAGCAGTGCAAAATAGACAGCTTGATTGGCCGGAGAACCAGAATAAGGTTGGACATTAACATAAGGCACATTGAAAAGTTTCTGTGCTCTCTCCTGGCATAATGACTCTACTTTATCAATGACTTCATTTCCACCGTAATATCTTTTTCCGGGATATCCTTCAGCATATTTATCATTTAGAATTGATGATAATGGTGCTAAAACCGCTGGAGAAGTATGATTCTCTGAAGGTATCATCTCAAGACCATTTTGTCGTCGCTCTTTTTCTTCTTTTATTAAATTATAAATCTTCGGATCAACTTTTTTTAATTCCTTCATTTATTTGGCCGATCGCCAGTTTAACTGCTCCAAAAACCGGGCCATTCTTTGGAACAATAATCTTGACAAGCGGATTATGTTTTTTAACTTCTTTTTTAAATGATACTAATAAATATTTTGACTTAAACATACCACCAACTAAAACTAGAGGGAAATCTTTATTAAATCCAAGCTTTTTAATTACGGTGTTAGCTGATAAGGCCAATTCTTTACCAGCCTCTTTAAATATATTAATCGCTGATTTATCTCCTCCTAACGCTGCCTTATCGGCTATTATTGAAAAATATGGTATTACTTCGGTTAAATTATTGCTATAGATCTTTTTATTATAATCAACAGCGTCCTTTATTTTCAATTCTTTTATTACCATATCAACAAGAAGAGATCTTTTCTCACGCCCATCAATTGCCTTCATCGTAGTGGAGTAAACCTTATGACCAACCCAAAAAGCAGATCCTTCGTCGGCTAGCCATCCCCATCCACTCACCTTGATGTCTTTTTTACCTTTCCATCCTCGAGCAACAGAACCAGTTCCAGATATTACCACGACCCCTTCTTTTTTATCTGTCCCCGAATTAAAAGCAACTAACTGATCGCTAACCACCCTAACTCTTCCTTTAAAAACTTTCCTTAATTTAATATGATCTTTTATCTTCTTTTCTATCTCTGCAGTTCTATCTTGAAACTCTTCAGCCAGTGATGCAATCCCAACCAGCAATAAGTCCAGTTTAACATTCTTTGAATCAAGAGCTAAAATAACTGAATCAACAATATTGTCTACAGAACGACTAATGCCAACATTACGAGGATTTGAAGATCCCGAGACTCCTTCTCCGATGATCTCTCCGTTTAAATTGGAAATGACCGCAATGGTCTTTGTTCCCCCTCCGTCAACTGCAGCGATAAATTTTTCTTTTACTTTGTTCATTTAATAGATTCTCCGAATTCAGAAAAATATTTACTCCCTTGGACAACATTTTTTTTAACCAATGAGTGTGGTCCAACTATGGAATCAGATCCAATCAAGACTCCCGGCATTAAAGATGAATTCACACCTATACTGCTATTATTTCCAATAACAACTCCTAGTTTTTCTCTGCCTGAATCAACCATTTCGTCTTTTATCATAACCTTTATACTGCTTTGATCAAAACGGAAATTGGCCATTATTGATCCGGCACCAATATTACAGTTATCTCCTATTATTGAATCACCAACATAGCTCAAATGAGGAATAAAAGTATTATTACCAATCATTGAATTTTTAATCTCTACATTAGCTCCTATTCTTGTATTCTCCCCAACTACGGTTTTGCCTCTGATATAGGCGTTAGGGCCAATAATAGCCCCCGATCTTATAAAAGCAGGTCCCTCAATATATGTTCCGCTCTTTATATAAGCCCCTTTTTCAATAACCACACTGCCATTAATAGTACATCCTTTTTCTACCTTTCCTCTAATATCTCTTCTAAGGCTAGATAGAATAAATTCATTGGCACCAAGTAAGTTCCAAGGATATGAAACAGGTATCCATTTGTCAGTTTCCCTAAAATAAAGACGATGATTTAAAATAAACGCTTTAATATAATCGGTAAACTCATATTCTCCGCGTAATGATTTCTCAATATTAAAATCAAAAATAGATTTATCTAGAAAATAAAAACCGGTATTAACGAAGACGTTTGGATCTGAGGTCTCAGGCTTCTCAATCAATCCCCGTACAAAGTCATTATAGCAATCAACAACACCAAAAAAAGATGGAGTAGTAACCCTACCTACTAATATTGAAGGGTATTTCTTAAGACATTTTTTAATATCTTCCCTAAAATAAAGATCGTCTCCATTCATAAGAATGAACTTATCCTCTAATAAATGAACTGCTTGTTTGGCTGCATCAGCGGTCCCCAGTTGATGCTCTTGGACTACATAGCTAACTTTAATTTTCCCATAATTATCACCAATTAAAGACTTAATCATATCTCCCTTATATCCAATAACTATAATCACTTCTTTAACCAATCCTTCTAATTGATCTAAGTTATGCTCAATTATTGTTTTATTGACTACCGGCATCAATGGCTTCGGTCTAGTAAGAGTTAATGGGTTCATTCTTACACCATTGCCACCGGCTAATATTACTGCTTTAATCATATCTTTAAAATTATCTTTGTTAACTTCTTAGGATCATGAATTATGTCTCCAGAGGAGGTTATAACATTAACACCTATAAACTTATTCTTATCTAACTTGCTCCCAAATTTAACTAACCCTAATAGTTCCTTGTTTTTCTTTCTGTATTCTTTTACCCTACTTTCAATATTTACCTTATTATTATAAATCACATAATCAAGCGATTTACCAATTAAGCCTTCTATCTTCTCGGCAAATTCTTCAACCGTATAATCATTGGTCTCTCCATACTTGGTCATCAAATTGCAAATATATACTTTCTTAGCCTTACTTTTCTTAATTGCCTCGGCTGTCCCTTCGGTTAGTAAGATTTGAGCAAGGGAAGAATAAAGATCTCCAGGCCCTATTACAATAATATCTGCTTTTCTAATAGCATCAAGTGCTTTGGGATAAGCCCTAGCTTTCGGCTTCAAAAATACTCTTTTAATCTTTAATGAGCCGTTGTGTTTAGGGATATCAATATTGGTTTCCCCGCTAATTATTTTACCATTTTTCAAAACTGCATAGAGATGAGACTTGTCTAGGGTAGCAGGAAGAACCTCATGCTTGATGTTTAAAATTCTTTTAATCTCCCTAATTGTCTTTTCGTAATCATTAGTACTTAACTCTAGAGCTGTAATAAAGAGATTGGCAAAATTATGCCCTTTCAGGTCTCCTCCTTCAAATCTAAAATTAAATAAATTTTCAACTGCTGGGGAGGTATTAGCTAAAGCCAAGAAAGCTCTTCTTATATCACCCGGCGATATAATCTTGTAATCTTTTCTTAATCTTCCTGCTGACCCGCCTGAATCAAGCATTGCGCAAATAGCAGATATTGAGACGGGATGCTTTTTCAACTCAGATAATATAGCCCTAGGCATTGCATTACCCCCTCCAAGACAAACAATCTTTTTCTCCAAGCTATTAGACATGCTTTTTAATCAAATTTTTAACATTTACCTTCTTTTTTTCTTCAATTCCAGAAAGAAAATCTTCTTCAAATGAAGGTCTCTCTATACAAGGCTGTAATATTTCAACAAAAGAAAAGCCATTATGTTCTATTGCCCTTTCTATTATCTCGGACAAATGATCCATTTTACCAGAATATCCCCTAGCCACAAAAGTGGCTCCAGCAACCAACATTAATTCCAAAGGATTAAAGGGTCTGGTGTGGTGCTTCAGTTGAGGTGAATTGCTTCACTGTTAAAGCAAAGTTATGGTTATCATGAATTAGTACTGTAATATTACTATTTCTTTTAGCGGCATGAATTAAGTGAGATATTCCTTCACTGTATGAATCGCCGTCTCCTGAAGAACAAATTACTTTTAAGTTTGGATTTCCTACCTTGATTCCTCCAGCTACCGGTATTGACCGTCCATGAAGACCATAAAAACTATTAATATTTATAAAATCGGACATCTTGCCATGGCAACCAATTCCTGAGACTAAAATGAAATCCTCTCTCTTTGATCCCTTTTTCTCTAAATTAGATATGGATTTTTTAAGGGCCTCAAATAGCGGAAAGTTCCCACAGCCAGGACACCAAGTGTTTTTAGTTGGCAAAGTTAGATCTTTCATATTTATTTCTTAAATTTTATTTTTAATTTCTTCTCTAATTCTAAACCGGTAAAAGGTCGGCCATTATACTTAAGTATTTTACCTGAAACCTTAATCCGTATTAACCTCAACTACCAAAAGCTGATTAACTCCTAGTAGCGCCTTCTTAATTTGACTCTCTGGAAAAGGATTTAAAATTAAAGGTTGAATAACCTTAATGCCTAATTTTTCAGCGGCCTCAATTGCAGGTCCTTTAGTAAGTCCCCAAGCCATTACTGCTTTTTTTGAATTTTTAATCTTATTGACTTCTTTTTTCATTAATTCATACTTTCTCATTCTCTTATTTTGCATCAATTCAATCTCCTTTTCATCCTCGGTTGCAATACCCATTTCATTGTGCTCATAGCCCGTTCCTTTAACTAAAGCTCCCTTAGTTCCAGGAAATGATAAAGGTGATATTCCGTTTTTTGTTTCCTTGTATCTAAGATAGCTTCCCTTTCCATTCCAAATTAAAGGCTTTTGAGGTGTTACAAATATAGTGTTTTTCTCATCAAAAGAGAAAGTGCTCTCAGAAACTTCCTTGTCCGATATAACAATAGATAACATTTGATATTTCCAAGAAATATTCATTGCTAATCCGGTTAAATAAAAAGCTTCTTCAGCATCTCCCGGAGCTACTACTAATCGCTCAAATTCTCCGTGTCCAGCTGATAAAACATAAATAAGGTCTGATTGCATTATAGGTCGGCACTCCAGTCGCCGGTCCCATACGCTGAGCCTCAATAACAACAAGGGGTGTTTCTGATTGAGCTGTTAAACTTAACCCTTCGGTCATTAAATCAAATCCTCCGCCTGAGCTTCCTGTCATTGTTTTTCTTCCAGAAAAAGCTAACCCAATCGCAGTATTAATTGCGCTAATTTCATTTTCGGGTTGATAAACTCTTATGTTATGATCAGTTGCCACTTGGGCCATATAATTCAAGACCCCGGTTGATGGAGTCATTGGATAACCAACATATGCCTCAAGTCCCGCACTTATAGCTCCTAGGGCAATAGCTTCGTTTCCGGAAATAAGAGGTAAAGGCTTTGATTTAAGTTTCTCTATCTTTACAACGGTTTCGGCCTGATTATAAGCAGCTTTAGCTATCTTTAAATTCATCTCTGTTTCAATGGGCAATTCTTGCTTTAATACTTTTTGAGCTGTCGCCCAATTGATACCAATAACCTTAGCAAATGCTCCAACAAGAGCAGTGTTTCTCATTATTGGAATTCCTTTAAACTCCTCTACTATCTTATTGACAGAAACTCCAATACCGCCTTTTGCAGAAAATACGTCATTGTAAATGAGGTTCTTTTTATTATTCAACTTTTTCTTATGTCTTGCGGCTGTGTCTTCATTTAAAGCTAGAAGAAAATCAATATCTTCCCTTGATCCTATTACCCGATCACTTGAAGCTCTTATCAATGAAAAATTATGACCGCCCTTAATTATTGACTGATAGTCTTCGTAGACATATATCTTATATCCGTAATTGGAGAAAAATTTAGCGATTATTAAGCCAGCTTTTTTTGGTCCCTCACCGGCTGCACCACCTATTAATATGGAATATTCTTTTACCATTTATTTTTTGAAATTATTCTACTGTGCAAACTTTTGCTAGATTTCTAGGACAGTCAACATCATAACCCTTTAAAACTCCGATATGATAAGCAAGTAACTGAAGGGGAATAATGGCCATAATTGGAGAAAGAACTTCAAGTGTTTTAGGAATATAGATAACGTCCTCTGACATTTTCTTAATTTCCTCATTGCCCTCGGTAGCAATTATGATCACTGATCCCCTTCTAGCCTTTACCTCTTCAACATTAGAAACGACTTTATTATAAACACTATCGCTTAAACATATTGCCATGGTTGGAAAATTCTCATCAACTAAAGCTAGCGGACCGTGTTTCATTTCACCAGATGCATATCCTTCGGCATGAATATATGATATTTCTTTTAATTTTAGTGCCCCCTCTAGGGCTACTGGACATCCGTACTTTCTACCCAAGAAAAGGAAGTTATGAGAATCTTTATATTTCTTTGCTATTTCTTGAATAGTAGAATCGTCTTTCAAAAATTCCTCTACCAACGAAGGCATAGCTATTAGCCCTTGAGCAATTTCTTTCCCTTCTTGTAAAGAAAGGCTTCGCTCTCTTCCCAGATAAAGAGCAAGAAGCGTTAATACTACAATTTGTGATGAAAACGCTTTAGTTGACGCAACTCCGATTTCAGGCCCTGCATGATTATATATTCCAGCATCAGTTTCTCTTGCAATAGTTGAACCAACAACGTTAACTATTCCTAAGGTTAAAGCTCCCTTTCTTTTAACTTCTCTTAGAGCAGCTAAAGTATCCGCTGTCTCACCAGACTGAGAAATAAAAAGATAAGCCTCATCATCTTTAATGACTTGATTTCGATATCTAAATTCCGAAGCTAAATCAACTTTTGCAGAAACTCCAGCCAGTTCTTCTATAAGATATTCCCCTACTAATCCGGCGTAATACGATGTACCACAAGCAATAATATTTATTCTTTTAATACCTCTTAATTTTTCTCTAACCAGATCAAGCCCGCCTAACTTCGCAGTCCCTTCATCAAGCAAGATTCTTCCTCTCATTGAATTAGCAATTGATTCAGGTTGGTCCATTATTTCTTTAATCATAAAGTAAGGGTATCCCCCCTTTTGTGCCTCTTCAAGGTCCCAATCAAGCTCAGTCTCTTTAGCATCTTTTCTGTTACTATCTAGGTCTGTTATAAAAAAATCATTACCCTTAATTACTGCTACCTCTCCATCTTCAAGAAAGACCATTCTTTCTGAATGCGAAATAATTGCAGCTGGATCAGAAGCAATAAATCCTCCGCTATCATTAACTGATATTACTAATGGGCTAAACATTCTAACAGCTACAATTTTATCAGGATCGTCTTTTGCAATAACCGCTAACCCATAAGTTCCCTTAAGAAGTTTCGCAGCCTTGCACACAGCATCTTCTAAATTACCCTGAAAGAAATGTTCAATTAAATGAGGGATTACCTCGGTATCTGTCTCAGATTTAAAAACATGGCCATCCTTTAAAAGTTGATCTTTTAATTCTTTATAATTTTCAATTATTCCGTTATGAACTACAAAAATATTATCTTTACAACAACTATGCGGATGAGCATTCTCTTCAGTAACACCGCCGTGAGTAGCCCAACGAGAATGACCTATAACTACACTACCCTCTAGGTTAGTCTCCCCAACTTTCTTAATTAATTCCTCTAATTTACCGACCGATCTGACCAATAATGGCCCATCTTCTTTTAAGACAACCGCACCGCTTGAATCATATCCTCGATAAGCAACCCTCTTTAGGCTATCAAAAAGAACTGAATACTTGTCTCCTTTTCCTATATATCCGATTATTCCGCACATATATTAAATGACTAGATTCATTAATTTATCCTTAACAAAAATGACCTTTTTTATTTCTTTATCTCCAATCCATTCTTTGACACGACTTCTTTTGAAAAATATATCTCTAACTTCCTCTTCAGAAGCTCCTCGTTGAATCTCGGCTATATCTCTAACTTTACCATTAACTTGAATGATAACATTGACTATATCTTCTTCAATCATGCTTGGATTAAATTCAGGCCAATCTTCTAAGCCAATACTTTTTTTATTACCCAACATTTCCCAAAGCTCTTCTGAAATATGGGGCGCGAAAGGATAAAAAGAACGTAAAAAGATCATAAAATCATCTTTGGTTGCACCTTCTTTTCTCCAGTGATTTATTAAAATCATAAAGGCGCTTACGGCTGTATTAAATTTAAAGTTTTCTAAGTCCTCACCAACTTTCTTAATGGTTTGATGAAGAATCCTATCCTTCGAATTTCCCTCTTCCTTTAATTCTTGAGCAACAAGCCAAACTTTATCTATAAATCTTCTCACTCCCAAGACTCCGTTAACATTCCAAGCGGCTGCGTCCTCAAAAGGTCCGATAAACATTTCATATAAGCGGAAAGTATCCGTTCCGTACTTCTCAACTATTTCATTTGGAGAAATAACATTACCTTTTGATTTAGACATCTTCTGCCCATCTGGACCAAGAATCATTCCTTGGTTTTTTAATTTCAAAAAAGGCTCTTTGGTTGAAACGATTCCAATGTCATACAAAAATTTATGCCAAAAACGAGCATATAAAAGATGGAGTACTGCGTGTTCAGCGCCTCCAACATAAAGATCAACTGGCATGAAATATTTTTCTTTTTCTGGGTCAACTAATTGATTATCGTTGTTGGGGTCAATAAATCTTAAATAATACCAGCAAGATCCGGCCCATTGAGGCATAGTATTTGTTTCTCGTTTAGCTGGCCCGCTACATTTAGGGCACTTGGTATTTACCCAATCTTCAATCCCAGCCAAAGGAGATTCACCGGTTCCAGTTGGTTGATAATTATCAACTTTAGGCAACTCCAAGGGAAGATCACTTTCTGATAATGGAACCACTCCACACAAGTCACAATGAACAACAGGTATTGGCTCTCCCCAATATCTTTGGCGTGAAAAAAGCCAATCTCTTAATTTGTAATTAATAGATTTCTTAGCCAATCCCTTTTCTTCTAACCAGCCAACTATTTTTTCTTTTGCGTCTTTAAAATTAAGCCCATTGAACTGATCAGAGTTTACTAAAACTCCCTCACCGCTATATGCCTCTTCTAATATGTCACCGCCTGATATTACTTCTATAATTGGGATTTCATACTTCTTTGCAAAAGCATAATCTCGTTTGTCATGAGCTGGTACCGACATAATTGCGCCATACCCGTATGAGACAAGAACATAATCAGCAATCCAAACCGGTATCTCCTTCCCATTTACCGGATTAATAGCACAAAAACCCTTCACTTCTATTCCCGTTTTATCTTTAGCTAAATCTGTTCTTTCAAGATCTGATTTCCCTTTTGATGATTCAATATATAATTCAACCTCCTTCAGATTATTAAATTTTTCCTTATTTTTAACTACAAATGAATGTTCTGGAGCTAAGACTAAAGATGTTGTCCCAAATAAAGTATCGGGTCTGGTAGTAAAAACCTTAACTTCTTCTTCAATACTATCGCCCTTTATTTTAAATGTTATATCAGCTCCCTCTGATTTCCCAACCCAATTCTTTTGCATTTCCTTTATCTTGTCGGGCCAATCAAGTAACTCTAGATCTTCAATAAGACGGTCAGCATATTCAGTTATTTTTAATACCCATTGTCTAATGTCTTTTCTAGTTACTAAAGTTCCACAACGCTCACATCCTCCATCAACAACCTCCTCATTAGCCAGACCGGTCTTACAAGATGGACACCAATTAATTGGTAAAACCGCTTCGTAAGCCAATCCTTTTTCAAATAATTTAAGAAATATCCATTGAGTCCATTTAAAATATTTAGGGTCAGTTGTATTTATTTCTTTTGACCAATCATAGGATAATCCTAATATTCTTAGCTGATCCTTAAATACTTCAATGTTTTTAGCTGTTGATATCTGGGGCCAAATGCCAGTCTTTAGCGCATAGTTTTCCGCAGGTAAACCAAAAGCATCCCAACCCATAGGATGTAACACATTGTACCCTCTCATCCTCTTATAACGAGAAATAATATCAGTAGCTACATAACCCCTGGGATGCCCTACATGCAAACCTACTCCCGAAGGATAAGGAAACATGTCTAAACAATAGAATTTAGGCTTTTCTGAAACATCTTCAGCTTTGAAAGCTTCGGATTCTTCCCATTTATCTTGCCATTTCTTTTCAATTTCTAAGTGTTTATATTCCATATAATAAGCTCTTTAACTAAAATAATAGTATCTCAAAAAAGACATTTTGTCTAACTTAAATATTGAATAATTTTTTAGCATTTTCAGTGGTTACTCTCTCAATATTATCAACCGAATCACTCCTTATTTGTGCAATTTCTTTTATAATTTCCTTAATATAAAGGGGCTCATTGCGCCCCTTAAAAAGAGGTGGCGTAAGATAAGGACAATCAGTTTCAACAAGAACCCTATCAAGTGGAATCTTTTCTATCACTTCCCGAAGATCAAACTTAAACATTATCCCTGCGAATCCAAGGTATAGGCCCAGTTCAATGTATTTCTGGGCTTCTTTTAAGTTACCGGTAAAGCAATGAATAACTCCCCTAATATTACCCCTATAACTTTCCAATATTTCAAACATATCATTATGGGCCATTCTGCAATGAAATATATTTGGCAGACCCAATTCATCAGCTAAATCCATTTGACCGATTAACGCTTCTTTTTGTTTAGCCTTAAATTCATTTATCTTATCTTTGTCTTTAGGCTTATAATAGTAATCCAAGCCCGTTTCACCGATAGCTACAACCTTATTAGAAAGAGCTAATTCTTTGTACTTATTATAATCAAAGACTTCAACTCTATGATCTTCTTTTGGCTTAACAAGATCATTAGTTACATGACTTGGATGAAGCCCAACGGAAACATAAAGACCCTCGTTATACAGCTCGGCCATTTCAACCGATCGCTTACTTGTTATATATTCTGAACCAACATTTATAACTGAAATATTGTTTTCTAGACAACGACTAATAACCTGATCTATATCAGGTTCAAAATCTTTAAAATTAAGATGGGCATGAGTGTCAATTATTGGGTTCATTAATCTACCTTTGGTGGAAAAAAGGTTCCAATAAAATCTTTCTTAGCTACGCAAGTTGATACATCAACTTTTCTTCCGTTAGCTATGATAACTTCAACTCCAGCCTCTGTGGCAATGGCGGCAGACTTTAACTTACTCTCCATTCCCCCCTTAGAAAGTGAAGAATCGCTCTTTTTAGCTAATCCCATTATTTCATCACAACTAGAATCAACTTCACGGATCAATTCTTGATCTTCTTGGCCATAATTCTTATAAAGGCCATCAACGCTTGTAAGGAGTACCATTAAATCGGCATTAATTAAAGTTGCGATTTTCGCCGCTAATCTGTCATTATCACCCAGTTCTTTCATTGCTTCTAATTCTTCATCGGCTACCGCATCATTGGCATTTACAATGGTAATTTCTCTAAACCGAAAACCATCCAAAAGCCTTTCCCTTGTCCTTTTATCATCCCCTTTCTCAAGGTCATGATAGGTATAAAGTGCTTGCCCCACCCTGATAGGTGGATGTAATTGATTAAAAAAACGAGCATAAGTTGAAATCAGCTTAATCTGACCCACCATTGATGCGCGCCCAACCGGATAATTTTTGTCTTTAGTTTTTCCAGCGGCAACGGCTCCTGATGTAACAAGTATTATTTCGTGGCCCATAGCATGAAGCTGTCCAATCTGACCAACCAGACGACCAATAAATGTTTCATCCAAACCACTTGCGGTTTTTTCATCAACTAACAATACGCTGCCAACTTTAATTACAATTCGCTTCATATAAATCCTCCTTTTTAATTATGTAAATAAAGCTAATCAATTTTCTTAAAAAGCATTCCCTTCTCTTTGTTGCTTAAAAATTTTAACACCCTATCAGATGTTTCCGGCATAAAGGGATTAATCATCTTAGCAACTGAAGACAAAAGAACAGTTAAGCTGTATATAACTTCTTCCCTTCCCTCTCTTTCTTTTTCCCAAGGTCGGTTAGTCTCAATATAACGATCCGCTCTCTTAAGAAGTGCCCAAATTTCAGCAAGGGCAAGATTAAACTTTAATTCATTTAAATATTCCAAACATTTCTTACTAGTTTCATCAATCTCTTTTTGAATTCCTATGTCCATACCCAAGGAATCATTCATATAGATACCCCTAGCCAGAGTCACAACTCTAGAGACTAGGTTACCCAATCCACTTGCTAAATCTGCGTTGTATCTTTCCTCAAATTTATCATAACTAAAGTCTCCATCTTCGTTCGGATTCAATTCTCGAAGAAAGTAGTAACGAACTGGATCAACGCCATATTTTTCAACTAATTCAAAAGGATCAATAATATTACCTAAGCTCTTTGACATCTTCCTGCCATCAAAATTTAAAAAACCGTGAACAAAAATCTTTCTAGGTAAATCCAAGTCGGCAGACATTAGCATTGCCGGCCAAATAAGAGCGTGGAATTTAATAATATCCTTTCCTACAAACTGGATATCGGCTGGCCAAATATTCTTATAATCATCATTCCTTCCATAACCAATAGCAGAAATATAATTAGTCAAAGCATCACCCCAAACATATACAGACTGAGTTGAATCACCTGGGACTGGAATTCCCCATTTCACCTTCTCAACAGGACGAGAGAAGCTAACATCTTCTAGTCCCCTATCAATGAAACCTAATATTTCTTTCTTTCTTGATGGAGAGATGATTTCAATCTGATTACTTATAATCGCTTGCTCTATTCTGTCTGAATATTTAGATAGTTTAAAAAAATAATTCTTTTCTTTAACCGGCTCCGGCTCTTTTCCGTGATAAGGACACTTCTCTTCAATAAGATCTCTTGGAACAATAAACGCTTCACATCCAAGACAATATAATCCCTCATAATTTTTTTCGTAAATATCACCATTTGCCTTTAGGGTCTCCCACATTTTTGTTACTCCGGGCCAATGCCTTTCTTGGTCAGTAGTTCTAATGAAATCATCATTAGAAATATTTAATAACCGGGTTAAGTCTATAAATTTCTGAGCTATTTCATCGCAAAATTGACCGGGGTCTTTTCCCTCTTCTTGAGCTTTTTTTGCAACTTTTTCTCCATGCTCATCAGTACCAGTCAAAAACCAAACAGCCTTACCCAAAGATCGATAATAGCGAGCTGCCACATCAGCTTGAATTAATTCAAGCCCGAACCCAATATGGGGCAAAGCGTTGGTATAAGCTATGCTAGTTGTAATATATGTTTTTTTCATTCCCTTGGCCTTATTATTAAGGTAAACTCTCCTTTCACTTTATCTTTTTCTACTTTTTCAAGAACATTACAAACAGACCCTCTATGAATAGTTTCAAACTTTTTAGTAAGCTCTCTACAGACAACCACCCCTCTTGATTCGTCATGCTCCATTATCTCCTTTAGCGTCTTTGAAATTCGATGAGGAGATTCGTAAATAATGACCGGGTACTTTGACTCCATGGCTTCCTCAAAAAATTTATTCCTTTTATTCTTTGAAGGGGGAAATCCTAAAAATATAAATCTATCCATGGAAAATCCTGCGATTGAAGCAGCTGTTATTGCCGCGCTACATCCAGGTATCGGAACAATGTAAACACTTTCCCCAAACCTATTAATTACTTCTTCAATTAACCGTCCTCCCGGATCAGATATTCCCGGAGTACCAGCATCTGAAACTAAGGCTAATTCCTTTCCTTCATCTAAAAGGTTTAAAATTTGATCAACTTTCTTTAAGTCACTATGATGATGATAACTTAATGTGGGAGTGCTAATTTCAAAATGTGTTAAAAGATTTTTCGTTCTTCTGGTGTCTTCGCATAAAATAAAATCAACCTCTTTAAGTGTATTTAAAGCTCGAGAAGTTATATCATCTAAATTACCTATCGGAGTAGCAACGATATATAAGGTGGCCATAATTATCTATACGGATGTATTAACTAGACTTTCTTGTTTTCTCCTATCAAGATATTCTTTAAGGAATTCAAAGATAATTCCAACCAAAGGTATTGCTAATAATGCTCCCAAGAATCCCCATAGTGCGCCCCCTATTGCAAGGGCCAATATCACTAAGACCGGTGAAAGGCCAATAAATTTTTGGGACAGCACTGGAATAAGAACGATACTTTCTATTAATTGAATTATTAAAAATATTGATGATATAAATAATGCCTTTGTTAGTCCATCCATTGCTGCGATCATAAATATCAAAATTCCGGCAATAAGTGATCCGATATAAGGAATGAAATTAAATATTCCGGCGATCAACCCTAAGGAAAGAGGATAATCTATCCTCAATATAACACAAGAAATATAGGTTGCCGCACCAACAAAAAGACAAGATATTATTCTGGTGAAAAACCAGCTGCTCACTTTTTTTTGAGATCTTCCCCATAGTTTAACTGCGTAATCTTCGTACTTCTTGGGGAATATAAGTAATATAGCTCGATCAACAACCTTACCTTCAATAGATAAGAAGAAAGACATTGTTAGAACAAAGAAGGTTGTAAATAATCCGCCAAAAATAGCAAAAGAAAAGCTAAAGAGTGCTGTGGTCATCTCTCTTAATGATCCCCTAATCGCAACAACAAAGTTTTCAATATCTTCAAAAGCATGAATTCCAAGATCCCTTAAAACTGGTGAAAGTTCTCTGAAGTAGAATGGCAGAATTCTTGAAAACTGATCTAGCTCAGTTATTAAAACAGACAAAACAGAATAAATGACCACACTCGATATTCCAAAGAAAGAGAGATAAACAATCGCAGTAGCCAATGATCTTGGTATTTTAAATTTTATTAGAAATTCAATCATTGGATTAAAAAGGATGGATATTATCAAGGCAAAAATGAACCAAACCAAAATATCTTTCACCTGAAAAAGAAGGTAAAAGAATATAATTGAAAGCGCTATTTTAAAGATAGTCTCCCAAGAAAGATCTAAAACATTTTCACTCTTGTTCATATTTAAATTATGAGTATTTTTTTAATATCACTCTCCTTAGACGGCCCAATAAGGGCTAAGTTAAGATTTTCTGGTCTAAAAATATCCTTAGCTACTAACAAAATATCTCCTGTTGTGACTGCATCTATCTTTTTAAATATTTCATTTGGCTTAACAATCTTCTTCTCTAGAAGGTCTTGCATTCCATAAAACATAGACTGAGCATCAGACGACTCTAAAGATATGGCCATCTTTCCTTTAATATTTTCCTTGGCCTTAGTTAATTCATCTGAGGATACTTTTCTAGTAGCTATCTTTTTGTATTCGGTAAGAATCGCTGATATGGCATCCTTTACTTTAGTATTATCAACTCCGGCCTGACTTACTAAAAAGCCCGTGTCGCTTGTAGCTTCAACGTCGGTACGAATATAATAAGCTAAGCCTAACTCTTCTCTAATTTTAGTAAATAATCGTGAACTCATCATTTTTCCCAAGATAGTTTCCATCACCTCTAGGGTATAGCGATGAGGATGGGCTATATTATATGCCCTGACTCCAATACATATATGAGTCTGGTCGGTATTTCTGTTCTCAATTATTAAAGCGGGACTCTTTTGCTCCTCAACAGTCTTTATTTTTACCATAGGTTCAGCTGAAGATATTTTTGAAAAATATCCTTCCACTCTTTTTTTAACCTTGTCTGCGGTAACATTTCCGGCTACGCAAATTATTGTATTTGGTCCGACATAACTCTTGTTCATATAATCAACTAGGTCTTTACGCCCAATTGAAAGAATTGTTTCTTTTGTTCCGGCAATATTCCATCCAGCTGGTTGGTCTCCATAAAGAATATCGGTCCAAAGTCTCTGGACATGATTCATGGGATGATCTTTTATCATATTAATCTCCTCTATTATAACCCCTTTTTCTTTGATTATTTCTTTCTGGGGCAAAGTTGAGTTAAGGAAAATATCAGAAACCCATTCAATCGCATCATCAAAATGAGATGCAGCTACTTTGGCATAGTAACCCGTGCATTCATCGCCTGTAAAAGCGTTATAAACTCCGCCTATCCTATCAAGTGTTTCAGCAACTGCTTTTGGATTAGGTCTCTTCTTGGTGCCTTTAAAATACATGTGTTCCAAGTAATGCGAAATTCCATTTATCTCTTTATTTTCATATTTTGAACCAACACCAACTAAAGCTAAAACCGTAACAGTTTTACTGCTTTTTGATGGGATCGTGATTATCCTTAAACCATTTGAAAGGGTTATTTTTTGAAACATTCTATTTTTTATTTAAATTTTCTTTTAAATAATTCTCAAGTTCATCTATATTAACTCTTACTTGATTCATTGTATCTCGATCACGTACAGTAACTTCATTATTCTCTAGACTTTCAAAATCAATAGTAACACAAAACGGAGTTCCAATCTCATCTTGACGTCGATACCTTTTACCAATAGATGCAGAAGCATCATACTGACAAACAAAATTTTGCTGAAGTCGGTTAAATATCTTCGTTGCCTTAGAAACTATCTCTTCTTTATTCTTAACCAAAGGTAAAACAGCAACTTTTACTGGAGCAATCCATCCTGGAAATTTCATAACAATTCTAGTGTCATCGCTAGAAACCTCCTCTTCATTAAATGCCTCAACTAAAACTGCTAATAAAGTTCTTTCTATTCCAAAAGTTGGCTCAATTACATGTGGCCAGTATTCTTCTCCTGATTCAGGGTCTCGAAACTTCATATTCTCCCCTGAACCATTTTCATGATTTTTAAGATCAAAGTCTGTTCTATAGGCCAATCCATATAATTCACTAAGTCCAAAAGGAAACTCATATTCAAAATCTATTGTCTTTTTTGAATAATGAGCTAAGTCCTCTTTCGGAACATCTAACTCGTGGATATGTGAATAATCTATTCCCAGATGTGTTATCCATTGGGCCATTTGCTTTCGCCAATGCTCAAAATGATCTTGCCATTCTTTGTCATCTTTTGGAACAGGAATAAAGTATTCTATTTCCATTTGTTCAAACTCTCTGGTCCTGAAAATATAGTTCCCCGGAGTAATTTCGTTTCTGAAGGCCTTCCCTATTTGAGCCATTCCAAACGGAACCTGCTTTCTTGAAGAATCTAGAATGTTTTTAAAATTAACAAACATTCCTTGGGCAGTTTCTGGTCTTAGATATGTTATACTTGTTTTGTCTTCTACTACGCCTAAGAAAGTCTTTAACATTAAGTTAAAATTCCTTGGGGCCATTATGGATTCTTTTTCTTTGCACTCTGGACATTCCGGTATCATCTCTTTAATCTTTTTCTCTTTATCTTCGTTAGATGCTTCTTCAAAAAAATCCTTCACCTTATTCCAAACATCATCACCAACTATATGATCAACCCTAAATCTGCGATGACATTTTTTACATTCCACCAAAGGATCCGAGAACCCCTTGGTATGACCTGATGATTCCCAAACCTTTGGATTCATAATAATGGCACTGTCAAGCCCTACCATATCATTTCGACTATGAACGAAGATTTTCCACCACTCAGACTTTATATTATTTTTAAGCTCTACTCCCATAGGACCAAAATCCCAAGAATTAGCTAGTCCTCCGTAAATATCAGAAGATGGAAAAATAAATCCTCTTCTTTTGCAAAGCGATATTATTTTGTCTATTGATGTCATATTCTTTAATTTTATTGAATAATTCCCATTGCTTCTGTAACACTCGGGTCATCAGGAAGAGTTGTGTCTATTGCTCGAAATTCAGCTCTTAATGTTGAATTGGTCCAACTATCTCGTGCTGAAAAAATGGCCTCGGACATAATTTGAGCGACATTCTCTCTTTGATTGGACTGAGGATCAAAAACTATCTGAAAATGAGTCTCTCTAAAATTATCTCCCTGGGCTGGAAGATATCCAATATCCCAAACTACCTCCCGGCTAACTGGATCAAAAAATATCTTGGCTTCATCTGGTAGCACCTCCCCTGTCAGCCTTACTCCCTGGGGAAGAACAGCCCTTATCTTCGCATCACCGAGATCATTATTATGATTAGTTACAGACCAATGAATTGTATAACTAGTTGATGATCCTACAGTTGGTGGCTGTGGTCCATAATTATTAAATGGTCCCTGATTAAAGTATCCCCGCTGAGCTAATACAACTCTTGATAGAACTTTAGTCGTAATTCTTTCTCTAACATTACCCAAAGAAACTTCTATTTGTACAGCCGGATTAGTTATATTAATATTGTCTTTTAGCTTTATCCAGAAATCTACCTTACCCTCTTCCATAGCGGGCAAGAAACGAAGTTGCGAGACTGAACGAGAATCCCAAATTATTATTCCTGAATTTTCTTGAAATGTTCCCGTTCCCGGTTGAACACTTTTAAAATCAACCATGTCCTGATTTAGTCTTGCTGTTAGAAAAAGATTTTCTAAAACGTCTTCACCAGTATTTTTGAAGAATAATTCATAATGTAAATACTCACCCGCTGTGGCTGAATATTGTGTTCGTTCATTAACTTTGTGAGTTATAAGTAGTAATGGAGTTGCTACTTCAATTCCCCTTGTTGATTCTTTCAATAATACAAACTGACCGTCTTTCCAAAAACCAAGGCTTGCTTTAAAAATTTTTGCAGAGGATGGTTCACCTTGCAGGACACCGCTTACCTCAATTCTTCCTCCCTGCCCTCTATTTAAAACTCCTATTTCCCACTCTGAATTATCAAAAGATGGCCTTGGTTTACTGCTTGAAAATTCAAATTCAGAAGGATAGTATATTTTTACTCTTAAATTAGATATCGGATAGTCTATTCTTGAAAAGTAATTAATGTCAAAACTAAATTCAGTTCCGGGCTCAGTCCTATTTGGAAGATGTATTTCAAATGTAAAAGGAACACTGGTTATTCTAATGGTATTAGTTGTTTCGCTGTGGTACTCCACATTCAAGTTCCTTGGATTATAGTAAATCCAAGCTTTAGCTACAATTGTTGAATCTTCTTTGCCGAAAACAATACCCTTGAATTCTTGTGTTCTTTCTTCCCCTGGCTGAATATTTTCAAGAAATATCTCTATCTTACCCCCCCCACGCAATATCACGTTATCATTTTCTAGCTTTTTCCATTCTTCTGATATAATGGTATTTTCGGGAAACTCAAATACAAGCCTTGGGTTTTCAAGTCTCGTGTTTCCATTATTCTTGTATCTAACAATATAGTTGACTTCGCTACCGGCCTCAACTTCGGATGGACCCAAAATCTCTAACTTCAAAACCTCTCTTGAATAGGTATTACTCCACCAAAACCAAGTTCCCAAAAGGAGTAAAATTACCCCCACTATCAAAATAAATATTACAAATTTTTTATTCATACTATTTTATAAGCTTTAATTTAGGTTTATTATACTTTATTTAGCCCATTATGCAACGGCACAATAATCAATGTATTGCTGTGAAAGAATATTAATTGATCTCTCACTTTCTTTATCCAAAGATAATCTCAAAAGAGTTTCCTTGTCTCCTTTCAAAATGATTCTAATAATCTTTATTACATTAATAGCTACTGGAAAAAATTCAGCCGTCCCTCTTAAAGAAACACATTTACTGCAAAAAATTCCTCCATCTTTAAAGGAGAAATAAAGATTTTCATCTTTTAGGCTATCTTTACAAGAAATACAATGGTAAAGATCGGGAGCATAGCCAAGGATTAAGAGTAATCTCCAAAGAAAGTGATAATAAATTAAATAGTTATATGACTCTTCAGTGTCATTAAGGGTGCTTTCTAGCAGCTTCCATATTTCTTGATCATTTTCCTGATGACCAATAAGAAGATTTAAGTCTTCTGCAATCTTGTTAACCAATGAAATTCTTTTTAAATCTTTTCCTGTTTCTAAATAATTCCTGACTATACTTACATCAGTAAGAGTCTTGTAAACTCTGCCCTCAATAAACTCTACATCTATTAAAGAAAAAGATGATACCCCAAAACGAAGCTTTGAAGCTCCCTTTTTAATACTTCTCCCTAAAACACAAGTTTTGCCAAATTCTTTAGTGTATATGGTAAAAATGCGATCGTATTCTCCCCTATCTTTTTTTCCGATCACAAAACCTTTGGTCCTATATCTAAAAAACATATCAAGTTTTAAAAGTGATCCTAGTTTAATTTTCTCAGCTCTCCTGTTTGAATATAGTTGTTCTTCGCTCGTTTTCTATCCAAGAATTCTTCATCAGTTAAGTTCTTTATCGTATTTTCAAGAAGCCACAAAGGCTCTCCATGACTTATAATCAAAATGTTTTTCCCTTTGTGAGCTTGGTCAATTCTTGATACAACTTCCATAATTCGTTCACGCACCTCTCCTAAACTTTCTCCTTTTTCCGGTTTTTGATTAAAATCAGTCAAGAAATCAGGAAAATCATTATAAAACTTTTCTTTTAATTTTCCGTGATACACGCCTAAGTTAATATCTCTTAATTTTGAATCAAAAAAAAGATTTTCTTTATCAAGGCCGATTACTTTGGCCACTATTCCCGCTGTTTCTTTAGTTCTCTTAAAGTCTGAGGTATAAATAAAATCTATTCTTAAGCTTTTTATTTCTGCTGACCTTTTTCTAATTTGCTTCTCTCCTTGGCTACTAAGACCAATGGTTGTAATTGATTCATCCCAAGGGTATATAAAACTATTTTTCCCTTCCTGATATTCTGTTTGGCCGTGTCTTAATATGTAAAAATTATTATTCATTGATTACATTTTTTCAGGAGCTTCAATCCCTAAAAGATTTAACCCGTTATTTATCACTTGAGCTACTGCTGTGGTAATAACAATTCGTAACTTCTTTTTTTCGTCACCTTGAGCTTTGATGATTGGATGGCGATTATAGAAAAGATTATATTTCTGAGATAAATCAAAAAGGAAATTACAAATAATATTAGGGGAAAATTCTTTTCCGGCCTCCTCAACAATCATTGGAAAGAGACGAATCAGCCTTAAAATATTTTTCTCATCTTCATTTATATCTACCAAGGAAATATCTTTAACCAAAGACTCCTCTTCTAATTTTCTTAAAACTCCCTTACAACGAGCAAAAGTATATTGTAAGTATGGGCCAGAATTACCCTTTAGATTAAGTATTTTCTCCCAATCAAAAAGAATATCTTTTGAATGGTGTTGAGAAAGATCATTGTACTTTACTGCCCCAACTCCAACAAACCTGGATATCTCTTCTTTTTCTTCAGCTGAAAAGTCTTCAACGCTTTCAATAATCTTAAGAGATCTCTCAATAGATTCTTCAAGTATGTCTTCTAAATGTACTGTATCCCCTCTTCTGGTTGAGAACTTACCATGTGGCCATCGGACTAGGCCATGTGAAATATGGACAAAGGTTTCTTTCTGCTCCCAGCCTAACATATCAACTATTTTAAAAAGTTGTTTAAAGTGAAGGGATTGATCGACACCGACTTCATAAGCAATTAAATCAGGTTTCCATTTATCAATCCTATACCTTATCGTAGCTAAATCTCTTACAATATAAGTACTTGTTCGGTCAGATTTTATCGCCACTAAAGAAGGAAATTCTTCGTTAGGAAATTCTACCACTAAAGCTCCTTGGCTCTCTTTCAATATATTCTTGTCTTTTAATTCTTTAACTATTTCCTTAGTCATTTCTACATAGAAGCTCTCACCAATTGAATGCTCAATTTTTACCCCTAAAAGATCATATATTCGGTTAAATTCTCTAATACTTATATCAACACATGCTTTCCATATCTTTGTTGCTTCTAAGTCACCGGACTCTAATTTCTTAAATTCCTCCCTAGCTCTATCTTCTAGCTTAGGACTTATCTCTGCTTCTTTATGAAATCCAACATACAAGGATTCAAGCTCGCTAATAGTTAAATCGTTAAGACTTTTATCCGGATCTGATGATCCCATTAATACTTGATTTTTAATTTGATAAATTAACTTACCAAATTGAGTTCCCCAGTCACCCAAATGATTAACACCTACACAATTCCAGCCCAAAAAACTATATATATTATAAATTGCCTGTCCAATTATCGTAGACCTTAAATGACCAATACCAAATGATTTAGCAATATTGGGAGCAGAATAATCTATTACCATAGTCTTGCCTTTCCCGACTTGACTTGATCCATAAGAAGATCCTTTTTTTAAAATAAGATTAATTTCTTGTTCTAGGAATTTTTCTGAAAGGAAAAAATTAATGAAGCCTGGAGCCAATGCTTCTATTCGTTCAATTTCAATTCCCTTTATTTCTCTGGCTGCTTCAACTAAACTATTGGCAATATCCATTGGATCCTCTTTGGCCATTTTAGCTAAAACAAGTGCTACATTTACAGAAAAATCACCGTGGGTACTTTCTTTTGGTATATCAATTGTGATTTTAAGATTAGACAAAAAGTCCCTTTTTCCAATCTTTTTGATTGAATTTTCAATTATTTTCTTGATATTTTCTTGAATCATAAACTCATTCTACTAGATAATGAGGGTACCGTCAATTTACATTTAAACGCAATTACTGTTAAAATAGGATTATGAGCGCACTAGCTGAAAATAAAAAAGCATATTTTGACTACGAGATCCTAGAAAAGATTGAGGCTGGGATTATTTTGAATGGACAAGAAGTGAAATCAATTAAACTAGGACGCATAAACTTAAAGGGCACTTATGTTGTACCTAAAGATAATGAAATTCACTTAATAGGCAGCCATATTCCACCCTATCAACCTAAAAATGTGACTGACTATGATCCAGACAGAAAAAGAAAACTTCTTTTCAAAAAAAAGGAGATGAATTATCTTATCGGAAAATCAAAGGAAAAAGGCTTGACTTTACTCCCATTGAAAGTATATACTAGGAAAGGCATAATAAAGGTTGAAGTCGGAATCGCTAGAGGAAAGAGAAAGGCAGATAAGCGAGAGAAGATCAAGAAAAGAGATATAGATCGCGATCTTCAAAGATCTTTAAAATCATAGTCATGGGGATGCTACGGATTCGACAGAGATGTAGCGTAACCGAGGCAAGCCGAGGATTCTCGACAGCTCGTTAAACTTCGAGAAAACCAATAAGTGCAAACTTATTCAATAGAAAACCTGCGCTAGCATACGCATAGCGTCATCTGCCCCTCTGATTCTCGATAAGAACGGGTGGGTGTCATAAAAATCGAGATAGGTATTTTTTCTTTCGATCTTAAGAGAAAATTCCAAAAACTACTAAGATCGGGTGTAAAAAGGTTTTGACTTGATTTTTCACTTTCTATACCTAAAACAAATCAGTCTAAGCTTGTAGAATCGTTTATGAAACATTCTTTGGACGCGGGTTCGACCCCCGCCATCTCCACATTAGTAAGTAATTAAAAGTAATATAAAAAAAGTACCGATCAATAATCAAATAAGAGCTTCCAAAGTTAGAGTCGTTGATAACGATGGTAAACAAATGGGAGTCTTTCCCCTTTTTGAGGCAGTAGATATAGCTCGCAAAAGAGGACTTGACCTAGTTCAGGTTACGGAAAAAGTCGATCCACCGGTTTGCAGGATCACTGATTACGGTAAATTTGTTTACTGGGAAAAAAAGAAAGAAAAGGAAAAGCATGTTAAAAGTGCAAGTAGTGAATTTAAGGGAATTAGATTAAAGTTCGGAATATCTTCACATGACATGGAGGTCAAAGCAAGGTCCGCAGTAAAATTTCTAAATAAAGGGAACAAAGTAAGGATAGAGTTACCATTGCGAGGTCGTCAAAAAAGCTTAGCCGACTTTGCAAAAGAAAAGATAACATCTTTTTTAGAAATATTAGAAAAAGAAGTTCCTTTCAAAGTAGAAAGAGAGCTTAAGCAAGAAGGTAGAGGCTTGATGTTAGTAATCGCAAAAATTGATAAATAGTTATGAAAAAAACAAGAAAATCAATAACAAAAAGGTTCAAAATTACCAAAAACGGAAAAGTTTTAAGAAGAGCTGTTGGAACCAATCATTATCTTTGCAAAAATGATGGAAAGCAAACAAGGCAAAACAAAAAGTGGATTGAGCTTCTAAAGGTAGATGCCAAGAAAATTAAAAGTTTGTTAAAATAAAAATATGGCTAGAGTCAAGAGGGGTAAATCAGCCCACAAAAAAAGAAAAAACATACTTCAGCACGTAAAAGGATTCCGCTGGGGAAGAAAGTCTAAATTTAAGCAAGCTAAAGAAGCTTTAGCTCATGCTTGGACATATGCATTCAGAGATAGGAAAGCAAAAAAGAGAGAGTTCAGAAAACTTTGGCAGATAAGAATTGGATCGGCTTGCCAAAAAGAAGGAATGAGTTATAGTAGCTTTATCCACAAGCTAAAAAGTAAAAACATTGAATTAGACAGAAAAGTATTATCTCAACTAGCCGAAAGTAATCCAGATGTTTTTACCAAAATTGCCGAGGAAGTAAAAAAATAATTTCAAAAAGAGGACCGCTTTTAAAAAGACGGTCCTTTTTGTTTATACAAGGCGAAGGATTTGATGCTCAATGTAGGGCTGATAACTTTTTTAAATCAAGCCTTTAAAGTATAAAAATAATATGAGATACCTTTTATTATTAATAATCATTCTTTCCACTTTAGCCATCGCTCCTAATAGATTAGAAAAAAGTGAAATTGAGCAAGTAGAGATAGAAAAAGAAGAAATCATTCTTCTTTTCGTTGGAGATATAATGCTTAATCGAGGTGTAGAATATTATATAAAAAGAAATAATGATTGGAGGTGGCCATTTCTTCAAGTAGCTGATTTCCTCAATGAAGCAGATGTTGTCTTTGGCAATTTAGAAAGTGTAATCTCGGATAAGGGTCATAATGTCGGAAGTATTTATTCATTTAGGGCTGATCCTAAATCAATGGAAGGGTTAATTTATTCAGGATTTAATATTGTTTCAGTAGCAAACAATCATAGCTTTGACTACACAGGAAAAGCCTTTAGTGATTCTCTTTCGAGACTAAAAGAGGCCGAGATACTATATACCGGTGGTGGATATTCCAAGGATGAAGCCTACTCCCCCACTATCAAAGAATTAAAAGGAACAAAGATAGGCTTTTTAGGATATACTTCTCTTGGCTCTCCCTCATGGGAAGCAACTAGTAATTCTCCAGGAATTGCTTGGATAGATATCCATCGAATTGATAAATTAAGAAATGAAGTAGCTAGTGCAAAAAATAAAGTTGATTTTCTAATAGTTTCATTTCATTTTGGCGAAGAATATCAAAAAAAACCAAGCAATGAACAAGTAACCATGGCAGAAGCCGCAATAGATAGTGGGGCTAATCTAATAATTGGCCACCATCCCCACGTTCTTCAGCCTTTAGTGGAATACAAGGATGGATGGATTGCCTATAGTCTTGGTAATTTTATCTTTGACCAATATTTCTCAGAAGAAACAACAAGCGCAGCTATATTGAAGGTAGTCATTAAAGGTAAAACAATTAAAAGCGTAGAAATGATACCAACTAAAATAAATAACTCTTATCAAGTTACAATATTAGGTCAATAAAAAAGCCCCTGTAAAAAACAAATGAGACAATGCAAGAGCATTGATTATTGAAATATAATTTGACACTCCAACGAAACTGACCCAGATAAGATAAGGAATTAAAAGATAAGCTGCGAGTCTGTTAATCTTTGCAATAACTACAATCATCATAACTATTGAGAACCAAAGCGTGATTAAATTAAAAAATGATAAATAGGGATCTTGCATTTCGAAAGACAAAAGACTCCATAGGATATTTAAGAAAAGATTAAGACTAAAAACAAAAGCAACGTTAGTCCTTTTAATCTTGGTATCGGCGGATGTCCAGGCAAGATAAAAAGAAATGGCTATTAAGAAAAACAAAATATTCCAGACTATTGAAAAGAAAAAGAAAGCTGAGCCAAAAATAATAAACAAAGATATGATAAAAATCTTAAAATTAAAACTTTTTATCATAATTATTTATTTAATCTTTTACTAACTACCTCCCAATTTACTATCTTCCAAAATGAGTCAATAAATTTTGCCCTTTCATTTTTATAATCTAAATAATAAGCGTGCTCAAATAGATCAAGCACCATCAATATCTTAGCGCCCGGATAAGTATTATTGCCATGTTTCTCAATCTGCATAATAAGTAATTGATCAATTTCTTTATCATATATTAATGCAGACCATCCTGACCCCTCAACTGACAAAGATGACGCAGAGAATTCTTTCTTGAAATTATCAAAACTGCCAAAATCATTTTCAATCATTTCTTTTAACTTCCCGCTTGGTTTAGGATCCCCTTCTCCAGCAGGCATAATGTTCTCCCAAAAAAGAGAGTGGAGAGAATGACCACCGATGTTAAAAGCTAATGACTTAAGGGTTGATTTTATATCAATTTCAACTCCATCTATTCTTGATTTATTGATTTTTTCTAAAATCAAGTTGGCTCCAGAGACGTAAGCTTGATGGTGTTTTTGGTGATGTATCTGTAGTTGTTCTTCAGATATATAGGGATCTAAATCGGTATAAGAATAATTTAATTCGGGTAGAGAATATTTTTTCATAGTTTTAAATATTATTTTACTTCTCATATAATTATAAATACCAATAATTACTGAGGACAATATGATTAAGGCGCTCTTTATAATTTGTTTCCGCTAACATTAAGTAGTTTAGCGTATTTTGTAAGTTCGTTTAAAAAAGAATCGATTCTTTCTTAATAACTCTTATCCTCCATTTCTCCTTTCTTGTTAAAAAGATTATTCACTTAAAGAATTTGCAACCTTTTTAATCTTTCTTGCCGATTCTTTTAAAAGCCTCTTTTCTTCAGCATCAATGTCTATTTCCAATCTTTCTATTACCCCATCTCTACCCAAGACAACTGGCAAGCTCAAGCAAACATCTTTAATTCCATACTCTCCTTCAAGATAATAGGATATTGGAAGAACACGTTTTTTATCAAATAATATACTCTCAACAATCTGGGTCGTTCCAGCTGCTATAGCATAATAGGTCGCTTGCTTTCCCTCAATTATTGCATAGGCTGCATTTTTAGCTTTCTGAAAAATATCTTTTTTAATTTCTGGTGATATTTGTTTAAATTTCCTAACTAATGTATTTCCAATGCTCGCTGTGCTCCAAAGAGGAACTTCGCTATCTCCATGTTCCCCTACTATATAAGCATGGACACTTTGAGGATTAACATTTAAATATTGACCTAATAGAAACCTGAAACGAGCCGAATCGAGAATGGTACCGGTTCCAATTATTCTTTTTTTATTCTTAGGAAATTTCTTGATTGTAAGATAAGTTAAAACATCAACTGGATTTGTTACCATTAAAACAATGACATTTGGATTGTTTTTAAAAACTTGAACTGCTACATCTTCAATTATAGCCGAATTTTTCTTAACCAAATCTAGCCTACTCTCTCCTGGCTTTTGTTTTGCCCCACAACAAATAATTACTATCTTACTATCTGATACATCTTTATAACTACCCACCTTCACCTTTGTGTAACCCCAGAAAGGGACTGAGTGCTGAAGATCCATAACTTGAGAAATAGCTAGTTTCTTATTAATATCTATTATTGCTATTTCTTCGGTGATATTGGCGGCAATTAAACTATAAGCAGTTGTACTACCTACAAACCCTGCCCCAATTATTGTTATTTTATTTTTCATATTTTAATGATTTAATTTAATTAATATTAACATAAATTAGACTTTCTTTGAAATAGAAATTATAATCTATAATATATAACATTATTAAATCATTCTTATCTATGCGAATTAAACAATTAGAGGTAAATCGATATAAGAGTATTGAAGATCCGATATTAATTAATAATTTCTCTAATCTTCACATATTAGTTGGTCCAAATAATGCAGGTAAAACAAATGTTCTTGATGCAATTAATATTTTCTTTGATCAAAGTTTAGATAAAGAACGTTTTGCAGACCGAAAGGCTTCAATGAAAATTACTATAGAAAAAGACGGTCAAGAATATGCACTAGAATATTTTGGACCCCCGTTTAATGATCAAAGCGAGACCATATTAAAGCTAAAAAAACATTTCGTACGAATTGGAGATGCATCATTGATATACGGACTGATACCTCAAGAATTAAAATATTTTGCACAAAATTATCCCAAAAAATACAGGGAATTTTCTTTAACGCTTAGAGATTATTTTAAAGATGTTGAAATTAGTGAAGAGCTTTTCGTTTTAAGCGTTCATGCTGAAGAAAAAAAACATCGACCCCTAAGAAGAATAGGAGAAGGATTCAAGCGCCTTTTTGTAATACTTTTTTACTTCTTTCATCCAGAATACAATATTATACTCATTGATGAGCCCGAGCTTCATCTTCATCCCTCAATAATTAAAAAACTTCTTTTTATTCTTAAGGAAAAAGACTTACAAAAACAGATTTTCCTAACCACCCATCACCCAACATTTATTCAAGCAAGCTGCCTTCAATATGTATGGAGAATTTCAAAGAATAAAAATGAGAGCACGGTTATACACGGACTTAATAGCTCTAATATAAATGCAGATCGCTTTATTCAAGAAATAAATGACGACAATTCAAGTATGCTATTTTCAGACAAAGTTCTCCTCGTAGAAGGCATATCTGATAAAATATTTATGCAAGAGATATTGGACCGTTTTTATCAAAAGGAAAAAGACATAAAAGTAGTTTATACCGGAGGTAAAGGAACAGTTGATCTCTATGCTAAACTCTGTAATATCTTTAATATTCCCTGCGCTATTATGCTAGATGGTGATGCACTATACTCACCATCGCTTCAAAAAATGAAAGGTATTAATTTTATAAAGAAAAATATTTCAAATAAAGAAAAAATTAAAAGACTAAAAGACCTCGAGATATTTATTCTAGAAAGAGACCTAGAGTATACCTTTCCCAAGAGATACAAAAGAAGAGAGACTAAACCGCTAAATGCGCTTTTCGTATCTCGTAGAATGACAGCTCAAGATCTTGATGGTCCAAGAATGAGAATTATAAAAGAAGTCATGGAAACAATCTAGAAACTATAAAACAAATAAATAGTAAAAAGAAAGGTAGAATAATATCGCAGCACCAATAATACTAATTATAGTCATAAATGGACCGGATGTTATCCAGATCTTTTGAGTAAATACTGCGACTAAAAAGATAACCAATTCATCAAGCATATAAAAGAAAAGGTACATGCCTATGTAGAATAACGACATTCCTAATGATAAATCAGCTTGAGATAGAATTCCCGCAAATATCACTGGGAAAACGGCCGAACAAGGAAATTCAACTATAGTAACTATTGTTGCGAAAACAATAACTCCGCCTAAAAGGGACAAAATCCCCTTTTTACTTTTAAAAGACTCCTCTATCTTTTTAGTCGCATTTGATATTATCTTGTTTTCCGCACTCTCACAAACTGGACCCTCTTTTCTAAATTTAAGAAACTGTTTAATAAAATAAATTCCGCCTAAAAATGAAGCAAGTCCAATAAACACCCTCATCGCCAGTAAATGAGGACCGAGAACAGAAAAAAGCTGGTGCCACATAAAGACCAACAGACCGTAAACAACCACTGTTATTAAAATAAATAATCCGCCGAAAAGCAGAATCATTTTTCTTGATTTAAGAGTGAATACTAGGGATAATATTAAAACCAAAGCCCCTAATGAACAAACATTAAATCCGTCTATTATTCCTATTGTTATAGCAAGGGCCCCTAAAGACCAATCTTGCACATTAATATCACCAATAATCGGAAGGGAAAAAGAATCCTCTTCTTTACTATTATCATTTCCTGATAACTCTCTAATAACTGCATTTTCAATTCTCTGACCAATTTCCTGGTTAAAACCAACAAAAAAGTTATTCCCGATAAAAGTCATTGGCACGCTACCCAGATATCTTTCTGCGTCTGGGTTTTTCTCAATAAAACCCGTTAAGAGATCAATGCTTGATTGCTCACTAATCGAGTAATCATTAATTCTAAGATCCGGATATTTATCCCTTAAATCTTCTAAAAATACTTTTTGTTCTTCACAGAAAGGACAGCCTTTAGCCCAAAAGAAATGAAGCTCGACCTCTCCTTCAGAAGCTGATACAGTTACCGCAAAAGCTAAAAAGGCTGTTATAAAAATTAGAGTGGCTATTAACAGCCATTTTGAAAAATTTTTAATCATATAATAAAACTGTATTGAATTACCATCTTAAAATAAACTCATGGTAAGAATCACCCTTATGAACACATTTAGTTTCTTCGATTTCTTTTTTACCTTGAACAACAAAATCAAGCATCCCAATAAAAAATCCTTCTAAATAATAACATCCTACCGGATGAAAATTATATCCATGTATCCTAACGATCCCGTATCTTTTTTCGTTATTAACTTCGACTGTTTCAGCAGACCCAAAATCAACATATTTATCCCAATTAGAAGGAGCCTGCTCAAACATTTTCTCTACCGAAATGAAATATTTTGCAATAACTCTTGTTATTAGGGCTAATTTTACAGCCGCCCTCCCTAATTCAAAAATGTCTTCTTTCCCCCATTTAAATATTTCTGTACATAAGAAATAAATCAAAATATTTACACTTTTAGGGTACCACTTCAATCGTTCTATATTATTAAAATCAATTGGATAACCCAATCTCTTTAGCTCATTTTCTACATCTTTTAACCCATTATCTCCTTCTCTTTGTTTGATATAGGAAATGGTACTCAAAAGCAAGTCGCCTCGAGCATTACCATGAACAGACATTATTTGATCAGCAACTTTTTGTCTTTCTTCTTTTTCCATAGTTAAGATTCTAACATAAATATTTTAAAAATAAATACCCCCGTATAACCTCG